>JAZNGY010000159.1:0-39464 GCA_045576695.1 Akkermansia sp. | reverse complement strand
CGTTTATTCCGGACCCAGGGTTCCGCCGCTAACGCGGCTGTACCCTGGGCTATCATATACCGCCTCGCCATACGGCGAGGCTCAAAAATTCGGTTCGCTTCGCTCACATCAAACACCCCGATAAATTACAATTTACGGGATGAATATTTCAAAATCCTCTAATTGTTCCCACGCGTACTTTAAACATCAAAAATCAAACATTCAACATTTATTCCGCCCCTGCTGCGCGGAGGAGCTCGGCGCACTCCGTATAGCCTTCTTCTTCCGCATAATCCAAAGGTGTTTTGCCGTCTTCATCTTTCTTGTTGACATCAATACCGGGTTGAGCCAACAACAGTTCAACCATATCCATTTGCCCACCTCGGACTGCACAACAAAGTCCGGCATTCGGGTCCGCGCCTTTTGCAAGCAATAACTTTACAATATCCATATAGCGAAGATCGACAGCTAAAGTCAACGCATTAGGTAAATCAGCAGGGGAATTGGGATTCGCACCTTTTGCAAGCGACAACTTCACGGTGCCCATGTGGCCAAATTTTACACCACATACCAGCCCTACATTCGGGTCAGCACCTTGGTCGAGCAATAACTCTACGATGTCCGTACGTCCACCCTCCACAGCACCGCTAAGCCCCTCGTTCGGGTTGGCTCCTTTGGAGAGCATCAACTCAACGATTTCCATATGCCCATTCCTTGCAGCCGCCTGAAGCCCCCAGCTGTAGACAGTAGCGCCCTTGTCGAGCAGCAGCTGTACGATGTCCATATGGCCACCACTTGCAGCGAAATAAAGCCCCCAGTCCGAATCAACGCCTTTTTCGAGCATCAACTCTACGATTTCCATATGGCCACCCAATGCAGCGCCATGAAGTCCGGCGTTCGGGTCAGCGTCTTTCTCGAGCATCAGTAGTGCGAGTTCTTTCTGGCCACCCAATGCAGCGCCATGAAGTCCGGCGTTCGGGTCAGCGCCTTTCTCGAGCATCAGCTGTACGATTTCCATATGGCCACCCCATGCAGCGCCCCAAAGCCCCTCGTTGTAGTTCGTGGCACCTTTCTCAAGCATCAATAGAATGATATCCATATGGCCATCCACAGCAGCACAGGCAAGCCCATCGTTGTAGTTCGTGGCACCTTTCTCAAGCATTAGTTGCACGATACTCATATGGCCACCCCCTGCAGCTCCCATAAGGCCTCTCGCAGGGTCTGCACCTTGCTCGAGTAACATATGCACTAATTCCATATGCTCACCGACAGCAGCACCACCCAGCGCGTCATCAGCGATTGATTTATCTTTACTGTCTATGCATTGCATAACCAATTCCGTGCGTCCGGCTAAAGCAGCACCCAGGCAAAAAAATTGCAATTCTTCTTCGGATAATTTTTCCATTTCGGCAGTTTTGCCCTCGAACCCGGCGCGAATACCGATAGAGGATGGAACGCCCATGATTTTAGAGATTTTCTCAATACGAAGCAATGTTGCTTCTGCCGGAGATTTAGCTGATTCAGCAACAGAGGCGGTATTATCGGGTGAGGGGGTGGCTGCCTCGCACTTGCAAGAGGTGAGTATAGCCGGAACAGCAAAAAGGGAAAGAAGTATAAGTGTGCGTTTCATATTGTTTTTGTATCTGTATTTGCCAATATATATAGGGGGAGAGGAAAATTTAAAAATCTATCGTTCTGAATGTAAAATAACACATTTTTTCATACGTATCAAGCTGTATTTGAGGACCTCTCTGTTAATTTTTTTGATTGATAAATTTGAGTTTGTCGGGGTGTTTGACGCGCCTGCCTCGGCGAAGCGCCAATAGGCGCGAAGACGGGAACGAATGTGAGCCGAATTCCTAAGCCCCGCTTCTGTTTTTGCGTTAGCAAGCTCAGATAAAAACCGTATTATTAAATAACAACGCATGATAAAAAATGAATAAACAATACTTATGGGGGGGATGCTACCCTGCTGTCGGCCTCAGCAGCGCAGCTGCTTCGGGCTCCGAGATTCCTTTCTACCTCTACCACGGGTTCCGCTGCTTACGCAGCTACACCACGTGGCTACTGGTCCGTCGCCCCGCTATCACGGGGCTCTTAAATTTGGTTCGCTACGCTCCCGTCTTCGCCCTGCGGGCTTCGCCGAGGCTGGCGCATGGCAACAGCCCGATAAATTGCAATTTATCGGGCTTCCGTTTCTATCAACTTTAATCTTTAACAGAGCCTTAAAAAAACAAGAGATAAAAACTCATTTCATGGCTTCTTGCAAAATCTTGATACAAGATACGCGGTTCAAATATGTGGCGACTTTCATTGGAGATGAGCCATAACGCCCCTCTTCGTAGACATTGGCGCCGGCAGCAATTAACATTTTCACGGCCTCGGGGTGCCCTTCTTTGATAGCTTGTATCAACAATGAATCGCCATCGGCGTTGCACTCATTTACATTAACATTGGGCGCAGCCAAAAGAGCCGCCAACGTTTCAGCGTGAAAATCAAGCACGGCCCATTGCAAGGGGGAACAGCCCATAGACGTTATCTCATTGGGAGACACATCTTGGCTGATGAGGTTTTTAACCCCCGGTACATCATGGCTGGCCACGGCTACCCATAGCGGGGAAATCTTTTGTGTATTAATTTGAGGGGTTGACAGCAATATATTAACCTTCAACACATCCTTTTCTTCAACAGCATACTCTAAGGGTGTTTTTCCTTCATTATCGGCAATGTTAACATCTGCGCCGGCAGCAAGCAGCGCCAGCACACAATCTACCGGTGCTTGTCGCACTGCGAACACAAGAGCCGTGCTGCCGCTTGACTTGTCAACAGCATTAACATCCAAGCCGGCGTCCAACAACAAGCGTACACACCCGAGTGTTCCCTCTGCTGCGGCGTACATCAACGGATTCACCCCTTCTCTATGCCATATATTAACATTTACACCCGACTTTATCAGTAGGGCTAAACACTTAGGCGACTCGGACTCCGTTGCTTGAAATACCGGGGTCATCCCCTTCGGGCCGCCATCATTGATATCTGCACCGGCATCTATTAACATTTGCATGATGTCAGCATCATCACCACGAATGGCGTACAGCAAAAGAGTTTTGCCATCTGACTCCGGGCGCGTCACATCTGCCCCGGCAGCAATTAAACGCTGAGCGCATTTTGTATGATGATTGTAAATGGCACAACAAAGCGAGGTCCTGCCTTCTACGGATTTTTCATTCACATTGGCACCGGCTGCTAACAGAACCTCCATACATTCAAGGGCACCGGTATACGCGGCGAAACCAAGTGCCGTGCCGGCTCGCGGTGCTACGTCAGCCATATCGGCCCCGGCATTTACTAAAATCTCTGCACATTGTGCATGATTACAGCTCACCGCCCAATAGAGAGGCGTATACCCATACCGGTCTTTTTGATGAACGGGCACCCCGGAATCTATCATTTTTTGAAGGCTTGTTGTATCATTAACGATAACCGCATAATGAATGCTACTTACAGGCACGCTGTAACTGCTTATCTCACCTTTTTCTATTAAAAGCTTTACACATTTGCCATGTCCACTTTTTAAAACCGCATCCGGTAAGGAGGAGGGAACCGATGCCCCGGCAGCCAATAACAATTCCAAACACTCGCTGTGCCCGTTTTCAGCAGCTAGCTTAGCGGGATTATAATACTCACTCACTCCGTCCGGGGCTGCCCCGGCGCGCAACAAAGCAGCTACAACCTCGCTTTTGCCGGCGTATGCAGCTTCACAAAGAGGCGTTTCACCGCCACCGGTGGCCATATTCGGATTAACCCCGTATTTCAACAACAATTGAATGGCGTCGATATGGCCTCTGCGGGCAGCCCGGTGCAGTGCACTTTCTCCGGTGGCAGATACATATGAAACATCTGCCCCGGCAGCTATCAATGCCTGCATCATCTCCATATTACCACATGCAGCCATTTCTATGAGCTGTTTGTTGTATTGAGAGGGCGGTATATCATCTATAGAAAGCGCCCTTGTTTTCACATTCGAACTCACTGCTTTCGCATTATCTGAACAGGAAACAAAGGTTATTCCTACCAACGAGGCGGCGGATAATGCTAATATAAGATGTCTGCGCATGCCCCAAATCTACCAAGCTTGCATCAAAAAAGCAATAAAAATTTCACTGCACCTCGCATCAGAAACGGTGTTAATCATAATTTAGTTGAATGACGAGTGCGCAGCTGAAGCAGAAAAACGCCCGGCTGCACCAAAGCAACCGGGCGGTATCATTTACTGTGGGAAGAACGCAGGATTAACCTTCTTCACCAACGGTGATGGTATCTTCATCATCCATTTCTTCCTCTTCATCCTCCTCGTAAGTAGCGCGGGGGATGGGCGTAGCACCGGGGGCGGCTTCTACCACGATGTTGCGGTACTTGTCGAAACCGGTACCGGCAGGAATGAGGTGACCGAGGATGACGTTCTCCTTGAAGCCCTCGAGGATATCAATCTTGCCGAGGGTTGCAGCCTCTGTAAGCACACGTGTGGTGTCCTGGAAGGATGCAGCGGAGATGAAGGAATCCGTCTTAAGAGAGGCCTTTGTGATACCGAGCAAGATGGGCTCAGAATCAGCCGGGCGGCCCTTCATGTTCACCGTTTCCTTGTTGATGCGGTCGAGCGTGGTACGATCCACCTCATCACCCCAAAGAAGGCCGGTATCGCCGGGGTTCTTGACGCGCACCTTGCGAAGCATCTGAGAAACGATGATTTCAACGTGCTTGTCGTTAATTTCTACACCCTGCACGCGGTACACCTGCTGAACCTTATTGACGAGGTGCTCTTGGAGAGCGTCCTTACCGCAAATGCGGAGGATTTCGTCGGAGGCCTCAGTACCGTCGGAGAGGGGCTCACCGGCGCGCACGAAGTCACCGTCGTGAACGATGATGTGGCGGTCCATGGGCACAAGGTGCTTGCAGGAGATAGCGCCCTCGTTCTCATCGCGCTCCTCGAGCTTGGTAGAGCGGCGGGATTTCTTGGTAGCAGCCTCCTTGGCAGCGGCGTCGCGATAGATGGTCACAACCTTCTTACCGCGAATCATGGCATCATCGATAGAAACGATACCGTCCATCTCGGCAAGGGTGCAGGTATCCTTCGGGCGGCGGGCTTCGAAGAGCTCGGCCACACGGGGAAGACCACCGGTAATATCGTTCGTCTTCTGCACCTTACGGGGTGTCTTGGCGAGGGTGGTACCGGCAGATATCTTCTGCTTGTTGTTGACGGAAAGGTAAGCACCGGTGGGGATGGGGTACGTGGTAACACGTGCCTTGTCGCCCTTACCGGACTTCACGATGATGCGCGGTGCGAGGTCCTGACGGTGATCGATGATAGCGGTGGTACCGCGGCCTGCCTCGGTGCGGCAGGTAATACCCTCAATCATGTCTGCGTACTCCACGGTACCGCCCTCGATGGCGATAACGGGAATGGCGAAGGGATCCCACTCTGCGATGAGAGAGCCGGCGGTGATGGAGGCACCATCCTTAACGTGCAACACGGCACCCAAGGTGAGCTGGTAAGACTCCTGTTCCTTGCCCTCGGCATCGTAAATCTTAACGCTACCGTTCTTACAGGTTACAACCATGTTACCGTTTTCGTCTTCTACGCAGCGGCCACGGAGGTTTTCGTCATAAATGACCTGGCCATCTGTCTTGGCAAGGTATTCGGGACGGCTGGAGGAAGCGGAAGCGGTACCACCAACGTGGAAGGTACGCATGGTAAGCTGAGTACCGGGCTCGCCGATGGACTGTGCAGCAATAATACCCACAGCTTCACCCACCTTAACGGACTTACCGGTTGCAAGGTTGAGGCCATAGCACTTGGCGCAGCAGCCCTTGGTAAGCTCACAGGTAAGCACAGAGCGAACCTTCACCTTCTCGATACCGGCATGCTCAATGCGCTTAGCGGATTCGTCGGAGATAATCTCGTTCTTGGCAACGATGAGCTCGCGTGTGGAGGGGTCGTAGATATCCTCGCAGGTTACGCGGCCGTATATGCGCATGGAGAGGCTGGCAATCTCGTCGTCGCCATCGTAAATGGCGGTCATGGTGATGCCGTTCTCGGTACCGCAGTCCTCATCACGTACGATAACGTCCTGAGCCACGTCTACCAGCTTACGGGTCATGTAACCGGAGTCAGCGGTCTTAAGAGCGGTATCAGCAAGACCCTTACGGGCACCGTGGGTGGAGATGAAGTACTCAAGCACGCTCAAACCTTCGCGGAAGTTGGAGGTAATGGGGCGCTCAATAATTTCACCGGAGGGTTTAGCCATAAGACCACGCATACCGGAGAGCTGCTTAATCTGTGCCTTGTTACCACGAGCACCGGAGTCCACCATCATGAAGAGGGGGTTAGCAACGGCGGAGCCGTCGTTGTACTCCAGCTTGGTGTAAAGCTCCTTCTGGATAGCATCCGTCGTGGAGGACCAGATGTTAACCACCTTTTCATAGCGCTCGCCGTTGGTGATAAGACCTTCCTCATACTGCTCGGTAACCTTGGTTACCTCCTCGTATGCCTCTGCGATAAGCTTATCCTTATGCTCGGGCTCAACCATGTCTACGATACCGATGGAGCAACCGGAGCGAGTAGCCTCCTTATAACCGAGGGACTTGAGGTCATCAAGTGTCTCTACCGTCTTGGCCTGGCCACAGGTCTGGTAGCAGCGCCAGATGATTTCGCCGAGCTCCTTCTTGCGGACGTTGCAGTTGATGTAACCGATGTCATCGGGCCAGATTTCATTGAAACGCACGCGACCTGCGGTGGTAACAATGGTCTTCTTGCCCACGTTTTCCTGGTTGAAGGAAAGGCGGTCAAAGGCGCGGCCGGTCTTACCGTAATCGGGGTTCTTGAGGCGAATCCAGTCATGGTAGCCAATCTTGCGAGAGGCAATAGCGAACTCAACTTCAGAGATAGATTCGAAGAGGGGCAGCAAGTGCTGGTTATCCTCGTTCTCCTTCACCGTCTTGGCACGAGTGTGCGTGAGGTAATAGGCACCAAGAATAATATCCTGAGTCGGGGTGCTGATGGGCTTACCGGATGCCGGGGAGAAGATGTTGTTGGGGGCAAGCATGAGCAAGCGGGCCTCCAACTGGGCTTCTACGCTCAACGGCACGTGCACAGCCATCTGGTCACCGTCGAAGTCGGCGTTATAACCGGTACATACGAGCGGGTGAAGACGAATAGCGCTACCTTCGATAAGCACGGGCTCGAAAGCCTGAATGGAAAGACGGTGCAGCGTAGGAGCACGGTTCAGGAACACGGGGTGCCCCTTGGTCACTTCCTCCAGAATATCCCATACGATGGCCTCCTTGCGGTCAATCATCTTCTTGGCAGAGCGCACGGTGTGTACGTAGCCAAGCTCTTTAAGGCGATGAATGATGAAGGGCTCGAACAGGGCCAAGGCCATCTTCTTGGGCAGACCGCACTGGTTCATCTTGAGGTGCGGACCAATCACGATTACGGAACGGCCGGAGTAGTCAACACGCTTACCGAGCAAGTTCTGACGGAAGCGGCCGCTCTTGCCCTTAAGCATGTCTGACAGAGACTTAAGCGGGCGGTTACCGGCGCCTGTTACGTGGCGGCCATGGCGACCGTTGTCGAAGAGAGCATCCACAGCTTCCTGCAGCATGCGCATTTCGTTTCGCTTAATCACCTCGGGGGTTTGCAAAGCGGCAAGTTCCTTAAGGCGGTTGTTACGGTTGATAACGCGACGATACAGGTCGTTGAGGTCGGACGTAGCGAAGCGGCCACCGGGCAGCGGTACCAAGGGGCGCAGATCCGGCGGGATAACGGGGAGGATGGTAAGCACCATCCACTCGGGGTGGGTGTTGCTGGTCTTGAATCCCTGGGCCAACTGAAGGCGCTTGGCAATCTTGCGCTTGTTCTGCTTGGAGTTGGTCTTGTCCATCTCCTGGCGCAGCTCATCGATGAGGGCGTCAAGGTCAATGGTAGCCAAAAGGCGTTGGATGGCTGTTGCACCCATTGCAGCCTCGGGGGCGTCATCGCCGTAATCCTCAAGCAAATCATCGTACTCTTGCTCTGTAAGAATCTGGCCACGGTCTATACCATTGACACCGTGAGTGTCAATAACGATGTAATCCTCGTAGTAAATCACACGCTCCAAATCACGGGCGGTGAGGTCGAGCATGAGGCCGATGCGGCTGGGCATGCACTTGTAGAACCAGATGTGGGTTACGGGTACGGCCAATTCAATGTGGCCCATACGCTCGCGGCGTACGCGGGCAGATGTAACTTCCACACCGCAGCGGTCGCAAATCATCCCCTTGTTCTTGGCGCGCTTGTAGCGGCCGCAAGAGCACTCCATATCACGAGTGGGGCCGAAGATACGCTCACAGAAAAGGCCACCCTTCTCCGGCTTGAACGTGCGGTAATTAATAGTCTCAGGGTTCTTGACCTCGCCGCTGGACCAGCGCAGGATATCCTCCGGGCTGGCAACGGTGATGCAAACCTGATCGAAGTTTTTAGGCTTCTCGTTATTAAGATCCATGTAAGACATATTGATAATTACTTAAAAGGTTGGTTGCCACCCGCCCCTTAGTGCGGGTGGCGGTTACAGGTTTACATCTCGGAGTCCTCGTCTTCGTCGTCAGACTCACCATCATGCTCAACGTCGTCGTCCAGGTCGTCGTCATCGAAATCATCGAAGTCGCTATCACCGGACTCTTCACCGAAGAGCTCCTCGTCATCGCCCTCAGCCAACAGCTGGAAGAGGTCGTCCGTAGTTTGCGGAATATTCTCGCGGTCCTTCTTCTCGAGCGGCTGTACATTGAGGCAGAGAGCCTGCATTTCCTTGATGAGCACGTTGAAGGACTCGGGCGTGCCGGCCTCCAGGGAGTTGTCGCCCTTAACGATGTTCTCGTAAATGCGGGTACGGCCTTGTACGTCGTCGGACTTAACGGTGAGGATTTCCTGCAGTGTGTAAGCGGCACCGTAAGCCTCCATGGCCCACACTTCCATTTCACCGAAGCGCTGGCCACCGTGTTGGGCCTTACCGCCGAGCGGCTGCTGGGTAACGAGGGAGTATGTACCAACGGCACGGGCGTGTACCTTATCAGCCACCAAGTGGTTAAGTTTGAGCATGTAGGTATAACCTACCACCACGGGATAGTGGAAGTACTCACCTGTAAGGCCATCGATAAGGCGGCTCTTACCGGCTACGGAACCATCCTTGCCATCGCCCACCCATGTGAAGCCGGGCACCTGCTTGGCTTGGCTCATGTAGTCCCAAATCTTAGCTTCGTCGATACCGTCGAACACGGGAGTAGCAACCTTGAAGCCGAGAGCCTTGGCAGCAACGCCCAAGTGAGCTTCAAGCACCTGACCCACGTTCATACGAGAGGGCACGCCGAGGGGGTTAAGAATGATGTCTACGGGTGTACCGTCTTCCAGGTAGGGCATGTCTTCGATGGGAAGCACGCGAGAGCATACACCCTTGTTACCGTGACGACCGGCCATCTTATCACCCACGCCGAGCTTACGCTTGTTGGCGATGTAGACCTTCACCTCTGTTACAACACCGGGGTCCATCTCAGCACCGGCTTCAATCTGGTCGAGTCTGTGCTCACGGGCCTCATCAAGGTCCTCGAAGCGAGAAGCGTATGCATTGATGATTTCAAAGATTTGGTTACGCACAGGGCTTTCGTTCATCTCGATTTGGTCGTGATATACGGCAAGCTTGCGCAACAGGGTCTTGGTGATCTTGCGGTTGGCGGGGATGATAACCTCATTGGAGCCTACACGAGTTACCTCCAGCGGAATCTTCTCGCCCAAGAGGCGGTCGGAGAGCTTACTGGTAAGCTGCTCGATAAGGGCATCCTTATCGCGGTCGTACTCGGCGTCCACCTTCTTACGCTGCTTCTGGCTTTCCTTCTCCACGTCTACGGTGGGGGCACCGGGAGCGGTGGAGCGCACGATGCGAACATCCATTACCACACCCTGAGTACCCGGGGGCACGCGCAGAGAGGTATCCTTCACATCGGCAGCTTTCTCGCCGAAGATAGCACGCAAGAGGCGTTCTTCGGGGGCGAGGTCGGTCTCGCTCTTGGGAGTAATCTTACCTACGAGGATGTCGCCGGGCTTCACCTCTGCACCGATGCGGATAACGCCATCGCTGCCGAGGTTCTTGAGGGCATCATCACCCACGTTGGGAATATCGCGCGTAATTTCTTCCGGGCCAAGCTTGGTATCGCGGGCTTTCTCTTCGAACTCCTCGATGTGGATGGAGGTGTAAGCATCCTCCTGCACCAAGCGCTCGGAAATGATGATGGCGTCTTCGAAGTTGTAACCGTACCAAGACATGTAAGCCACGAGTACGTTGCGACCGAGAGCGAGTTCGCCACCGTCTGTACAGGGGCCGTCAGCCAGAACGTCGCCGGCATTCACCACATCACCGCGAGAAACGATGGGCTTCTGGTTGATGCAGGTAGAAGCGTTAGAACGCATGAACTTGCGCAGCTGGTATACGTAGATACCCTTCTCTGCATCGGTACGCAGGCTTTCGGGGTCGCTCAACCAGCGAGAAGCGGGAATCGGGAGCTGACCGTCGTGAGTTGTGACGATATACTCTGCCGTAGCAGAAGCCACGATGCCGGGAGCCTGAGCTACGATAACGGCGCAACTATCGCGTGCACACTTGGCTTCAATACCGGTACCCACAAGCGGAGCCTGATTCACCATCAGCGGTACACCCTGGCGTTGCATGTTGGCACCCATGAGTGCGCGGTTTGCGTCGTCGTGCTCAAGGAAGGGAATAAGACCGGCAGCAATGGAGATAATCTGCTTGGGAGATACGTCCATGTACTCAACCTTGGCGGGATCAACCTCAATGAACTCACCATGCTCACGTGCCGTGACACGGTTGCGCACAAAGTGGCCACTGCCGTTATCGTTGTCGATGGGGTTATTTGCCTGTGCAATCAGGTGGTACTCTTCCTTGTTAGCGGTAAGGTACTCTACCTCGTTGGTGACGATAACCTCGGTATCAATCACATTGCCTTCGGCATCCTTCTTCTCCACCTTCTTCACACGGCGGAACGGTGTCTCGATGAAACCGTACTCGTCGATTCGGGCATAAGTGCAAAGAGAGTTGATAAGACCGATATTGGGACCTTCGGGGGTCTCAATGGGGCAAATACGACCATAGTGAGAGGGGTGCACGTCTCGAACCTCGAAACCTGCGCGATCGCGATTCAAACCACCCGGACCAAGTGCGGACAAACGGCGCTTGTGAGTAAGCTCTGCAAGCGGGTTAATCTGGTCCATGAACTGAGAGAGCTGGCTGCGGCCGAAGAAGTCACGAACAACGGCGCTGAGAGCCTTCGGGTTAATGAGCTTGCTGGGGGTGATGTCGGTGCGGGTTGTATCGCAGAGGGACATACGCTCCTTAACAAGGCGCTCCGTGCGGGCCAAGCCTACGCGGCACTGGTTGGCAATAAGCTCACCCACGGCACGCACGCGGCGGTTGCCGAGGTGGTCAATATCGTCCACCTGCCCTTCACCATGCTTGAGGCGCAGCAAATACTTAAGAGCAGCCAAGAAGTCTTCGGACTGAATGAGGCGGATATCCTCAGAAACATCCAAACCGAGCTTCTGGTTGAGCTTATAGCGGCCTACGCGGGTAAGGTCATACTTCTTCTCCTCCTTGAAGAGGCGGTCAAGTGCGGTTGCGGCTTGCTGCACGGAAGAGGGATCGCCCGGGCGGAACTTACGGAAAATCTCCTTGAGAGCCGACTCACGGTCATGAGAGGGGTCTTTCTTAAGGGTCTTAACCAGGGTTTCTTCTTCGCGCTGGTCAATTACCTCAATCTCTTTGATGCCGAGCTCCAGCATCTTCTTGATGGTGGAAAGACTGAGCGGCTCATAAGCCTTGGCGATAATAGTACCCTTGTCGCCATGCTTCACATCCTCGAAGGGAATGAGGTACTCCAATTCATCGCCGGTAGCATCTGCCAACTTGAGCGTCTGGAGGGTATAGAACTGCTCAACGATGGAGCGGTCAGTCTCGAAACCGAGGTAGCGCAGGAACGTTGTGGCCAAGAACTTGCGGCGGCGGCGGCGGCGGTCAAGGAATACGTACATGAGGTCGCTCGTATCGAACTGTACCTCAAGCCATGAACCACGGTCGGGGATAATGCGGAAGGAGAAGATATCCTTGCCATTGGCATGGCGAGTCTTCTCAAAACAGATACCGGGCGAACGGTGAAGCTGGGCCACGATAACACGCTCTGCACCGTTGATTACAAAGGTGCCGCGATCCGTAATCATGGGGATTTCACCCATATACACATTCTCGTCAGCGGTGTAGTCGTTGCACTTAAGGCGGAACTTAACGTAAAGTGATGCACTGTAAGTCTCACCGGCGCGGATTGCCGCAAAATCGGAGGTCTTGGGGGGTGATATCTCGTACGAGTCGTACTCTAAACGTATCTGACCATCGTAACTTTCGATGGGGAAATGTTCAGAAAGAACTGCTTGCAGACCAATCTTGAGCCTTTTATCAGGCTCGCAGAAACGCTGCAGGAATTCCTCGTATGACTTTGTCTGAATCTCAATGAGGTTCGGGGGATCCATAACCTCTTTGATCTTGCCGAAACTGATTCGCTCTTGCTTGGGCTTTGACATGGAGTTGGCGGAGATGATGTTTTGCACCCATGTCCGGGTGCGGGTCGGTTTACGTCCGGTAAAACCGACCGGGATGCATACATGTTTTCTTTCAGCTATTTTGTACCCACCCGGGTCGATTAAACGCGGTTCGTTATTTATTTTAGTTGTTTATTGTTAAGGATTAATATAAAATAACGAATAACCCTTAACATCAGTAGACGCGAATGCAGGGGAGGCATACAATCCTCCCCTGCGATTTGCGAAAATCGGCAGGTTACTTGATAGTGACCTTAGCGCCGGCAGCTTCGAGCTCTTTCTTAGCCTTCTCAGCCTCTTCCTTGGAAACACCTTCAAGGAGGATAGCGGGAGCGCTTTCAACGAGCTTCTTAGCATCAGCCAGACCGAGACCGGCCTTAACGCCACGAACAGCCTTAATTACGTTGATCTTGCTGGCACCGGCGTCGGTCAGTTCGACGTCGAAGTCAGTCTTCTCTTCAACGGGCTCGGCAGCGGCAACGGGGCCGGCAGCAGCAACGGGAGCAGCGGCGGATACGCCCCACTTCTCTTCGAGCATTTTTACAAGTTCAGCAGCCTCCAAGATGGTAAGCTTGCCAAGTTCCTCAGCGATTGTATTGAGATCAGCCATTGTAGTATTCTATGTGTTTAATTTGGTTCTAAGTCGCGGATGGGGGCTCCCCATCCATTTAAGTTCTTACCGGCCGTAGAGCCGACAAAGAGCCTAATTTTTTCAGGCGGCGGAGAGGGTGTACCACACCGCCGCCTTCTGGTCAAGTGTTTTTTTACTCAGCAGACGCATTTTCTTGCTCTGCACCACCATTTTCCTTGTCGACATATGCCTGGATGACACGAGCGAGGGCGGAACCGGCACCATTGATGGTACCGAGCAAGGTGGCAAGGAGAACGTCGCGGCTGGGCAGATCACCGAGAGCTTTGATCTTCTCGGGGGAAAGCTCAGCACCGTCAAGGATACCGGCCTTGTAGGCGGCCTTCTTGGATTTCTTGGCGAAGTTGTTGATAGCCTTGGCAGCGGCGCAAACGTCGCTGTTACCCATTACATAAGCAGTCTGACCCTTGAGGGCAGCTGTGATGTCGGGCAAACCGGCCTCGGTGATAGCCTTGGCCATGAAGGTATTCTTGGCTACAACGCAAGCTGCACCGGCGGCGGCGAGGTCAGCGCGAAGCGTGGTGAATTCGGGAACAGTTACGCCCGTGTAGTCGATAACCAGCACGAAGGGGGAAGCGTCCACCTTAGCCTTAAGGTCGTCGATGATGGTCGTCTTATCAGCGTTCACTTTCTTTACAGTACTCATTGTTGTATCAGAGGGTTTGATTTATTACTTGGAGTACTCAACCGGGGTAAGGGAGAGGCCGGGGTTCATGGAGGAAGCGATGGTAGCTCCTGCGATGTAAGCACCCTTGGCGCCGGAGGGACGAGCCTTCACGACAGCGTTGATAAGGGCGCGGGCGTTCTCCACAAGCTTCTCGCTATCGAAGGAGAGCTTGCCGACTGCGGCAGAGATGTTAGCGTTCTTGTCAACCTTGAAGTCAACACGGCCGGCCTTAACCTCACGAACAGCCTTGGCGGTGTCATCTGTCACGGTACCGGTCTTGGGGTTGGGCATCAAGCCACGCGGGCCGAGCACGCGAGCAATCTTACGCACCTGGGCCATGGCGTCCGGGGTAGCGATTGCGCTGTCGAAATCAAGGTAGCCACCCTGAATCTCTTTGATAAGATCTTCAAGACCTACCTTCTCTGCACCGGCTTCAAGAGCAGCGGCGGCTGCCTCACCCTGAGCAAAGACGATTACACGAACATTCTTACCTGTACCATGGGGCAGTGATACGGAACCACGAACCATCTGGTCAGACTTGCGGGGATCCACCGTAAGGCGGAACGAAACTGTGACCGTGGGGTCAAATTTCGGAGCGGGGAAGCTCTTCATGAGCTCCACAGCTTCATCAACAGCGTAATTCTTGGTAGCATCTACCAACTTGGCTGCTTCTGTATAGCGCTTTGAGCGTTTTTTGGACATAATATTTAGCAGTACTTTCGGGTTATTGATTGTCCCTCCTGCAGAAGGGGGTTACATCTCGACCTCGATACCCATCTGACGAGCCTGACCGGCGATGATGCGGGCAGCTGCTTCGGGGTCTTTCGTGTTAAGGTCGGGCATTTTGGTGTTAACGATCTCCATTACCTGAGCCTTGGTCAGCTTGCCAACCTTCTTCTTGTTGGGCTCGCCGGAACCGGACTTGATGCCGGCAACCTTCTTGATGAGGTTTGCTGCGGGGGGCTGCTTGGTGATGAAGTCGAAGGACTTATCCTTGTAAACGGTGATCACGACGGGGAGAACATCGCCGGCCTGCTTCTGAGTTCTGGCGTTGAACTCTTTGCAGAAGCCCATGATGTTTACACCGGCCTGACCAAGTGCAGGACCAACGGGCGGCGAGGGGTTCGCAGCACCGGCAGGAATCTGCAGCTTAATTACTTTTACTACTTCTTTTGCCATGGTTTTGTTTTTTTGGGGTTACCGTATCGGCAAGCACCTTGCATTCCGGTACGGCGAAAATTATCTTCAGCCGAGGTTGGATTTACCTCTCTCTTCCTCGGGTACAAGCTGTACTTGTGTATAATCCAAATCAAGCGGGTTGGAGCGGCCGAACATTGTAACACCTACACGCAAACGACCGCGCTCGGTATCAACCTCTTCTACAATGCCGTGCTCGCCCTGGAATGCGCCGTCAAGCACAACAACCTCATCTTTAACGTTGAATACAATCTTCTGGCGTGCACCTTCGCTGCGGCGCTCTACTTCACTGAGAAGATTCTTTACGTCTCTGGTAGACATGGGCAGAGGCTCTTTACCGCGGCCACATGCAAAGCTGATAACACCGTCAACAGCCTGTATCTTGTACCAGGCATCGTTATTGAGGGTGCCATCCGGGCGGCGCAGCGCAAAATTAAGATAAACGTAACCCGGGTACAGCTTACGTTCTTGCACATATTTCTTACCGTTGCGCACCTCTTCCACTTTTTCGGTGGGTACTAACGGCTCTCTTTGGTTGAGCGCGGCCATCTCTTCGTCATCCATAAACAGACGCTTGAGATTTTCTACCGTGCGACGCTCTTTGTTAGAGAGAACATGCAAAGCATACCACTGATCCTTAGGCTCAGGAGTTACGCGGACGCGAGAGACAGATTTTCTTTCGGACAGACGTGACATAAGTTCGTGTTACCGGTAAAGAGAATAAATGGAAAAATCAGGAAAGAACACTGACGAGTGTTGCCACGACCTCAGCCATAATGAAATCGAAGAAAGCAACATAACCACCCAAAAGTACCATAGCAATCAGTACCGTAAGGGTGGAGCTCCATAACTCTCGGTATTTCTTAAAGCCGGTCACTTTGGGGTCACTTTCCCAAGGCCAAGAGCATTTCTTGAGCTCGCCTTTAATATTGGAAATGAATTGGGAAATCTTGCGGAACATGTTCGGGATGAGTTATGGTTATTTTTCGAGACAAAAAAAGAGGAAGGTCGACAGGGTATGAGAGACTCGAACTCCCAACACGCGGTTTTGGAGACCGCTGCTCTACCAATTGAGCTAATACCCTTTTACCTTGCTCTATTTTGAGCCTCCCGGGGGCGCCTGCCTTTATCACAGGCACCCCCTTTTGGCTTTTGGTGCGCTACCGGGGAAGCAGCGCACCGGGTTCTGATAAGTTTTTGTAAGGCTATTAGGCCTTGATCTTGGCAACCTTACCGGCGCCAACGGTGCGACCACCTTCACGGATAGCGAAGCGCATACCCTCTTCCATAGCAACGGGAGTGATGAGCTCAACGTCGATGGTTACGTTGTCACCGGGCATCACCATTTCAACACCCTCCTGGAGAGTTACGGTACCGGTCACGTCAGTCGTACGGAAGTAGAACTGGGGACGATACTTGGTGAAGAACGGAGTGTGACGGCCACCTTCTTCCTTGGAAAGAACGTATACAGCAGCCTCGAACTCAGTGTGGGGAGTTACGGAACCGGGCTTGGCGATAACCTGACCGCGAACGATGTCTTCCTTCTTGATACCGCGAAGGAGAAGACCTACGTTGTCACCGGCTTCACCCTTATCGAGAAGCTTACGGAACATTTCGATGTCAGTCACGGAAGTCTTCTGAGTCGGGCGGATACCAACGATCTCAACTTCTTCCATCTTGTTGATGATACCACGCTCGATACGACCAGTAGCAACGGTACCACGACCGGAGATGGAGAATACGTCTTCCACAGGCATAAGGAAGGGCTTCTCGGTGGGACGCTCAGGAGTGGGGATGTACTCGTCAACAGCGGCCATGAGGTCGAGGATCTTGGCGCTGTACTCAGGATCACCTTCAAGAGCCTTAACAGCAGAACCCATTACGATGGGCAGATCGTCGCCGGGGAACTCGTAGGAGCTAAGAAGCTCACGGATCTCCATCTCCACAAGCTCAGCGAGCTCGGGGTCAGCAAGGTCCATCTTGTTCATGAACACAACGATGTAGGGAACACCTACCTGACGAGCAAGAAGAATGTGCTCACGAGTCTGCGGCATGGGGCCGTCAGCGGCGGAAACTACAAGGATAGCACCATCCATCTGAGCGGCGCCGGTGATCATGTTCTTAACGTAGTCGGCGTGACCGGGGCAGTCAACGTGAGCATAGTGACGGTTTTCAGTCTCGTACTCAACGTGAGCAGTGGAGATGGTGATACCACGCTCGCGCTCCTCGGGAGCGCCGTCAATCTGATCGTAAGCCTTGAACTCAGCCTTACCCTGCTCTGCAAGAACTTTGGTAATTGCAGCAGTAAGGGAGGTCTTGCCATGGTCAACGTGACCGATAGTACCCACGTTCACGTGGGGTTTGGTGCGCTGGAATGATTCTTTGGCCATAATAAAAAAATAATGATTAGTTTGGGCTGCTTATTCTTGCATGAGCCGGAAACAAGCTTCTGGCGGGATTTGAACCCGCGACCTCATCCTTACCAAGGATGCGCTCTACCCCTGAGCTACAGAAGCGTTTTTGGCTCCAGATGCCCCGCAAGGGGGCGTAAAGCAAGGACAGTTTACTAAATTTCGATTACGAAGTCAAGCTTTATTCATCATTTTTTTTGATTTTTTTATATTTTTTTCACAAACAACTGATATTCAGCTAGCTAAAATATAGATTTTTTAATTGCAAAATTGAATAGGTAGATGCAAAGTAAGTGCCTATGAAGAAATTCGCATTATTAAGCATAGTAGCACTGAGCAGCACAGCTGCTTACAGTGCAGAAGAGAGCAATACTGCTCAAAACCCTGGAAACACCGGCAAAGATTGCTGTGCAACAGCCCCGGCAGACTGCGATGAAGAGTGCTGGCTAGATGTAGAAACCATCACAGTAGAAGCAGCTAACGGCGACCCGATTGCCCAGTACACCATAGCCTGGCTTACAGATACCGGCATGAACAACGTACCCAAGGACCCCGAAAAAGCAAAAGGCATGTATGCAGATGCATTGCCGGGTCTTGAGAAAGCTGCTGCTGCAGGAGACCCTGCTGCCTGCTGTGCGCTTGCCGGCATGTATGCCAACGGTAAGGGTGTGGCAAAAGATGAGGCGAAAGCCAAAGAGCTGATGCAACGCTGCAAAGAACTGCTGAAAGCTCAAAAAGAGCAGCAGGACAAAGCAGACGCTGATTCCGCCGGCGCCAAATCCATGTAAGCACTATTCATGATAACACAACACGCGGCTCAATTTACAGAGCCGCGTGTTCTTGCTACTCAGATGATGCCCCATCTGCATAATCAACAGATGATAAGTACAACCCCGATGCCGGCGCGCAATGCCTGGTCTTATCGCCTTGTGGTAGGGTGAGCATTTGAGCAAGCGCTTCAAGCGATAATTTACCGACAGATACTTTTTGCGCCGTACCCACCAGCATTCGGACCATGCGATACATAAAACCATTGCCATAAAAGCGCAGGCGCAAGAGTGCGGACTCACTCTCTTCTGCCAGAGTTGCACTATATATGGTACGCATAAAATAATCTGCCGGAGGCTCAGCAGGCTCGTTACCACGTTTTGCAGCAAAACGCCTGAAATCATGCTCACCTTCATACAGCTTCAATGCAGCAGACAACATGTTCGTATCGATTCCGTACGGGCAATGCCAGACACGGTTATAATAAAAGGGGCTCAGCACCGGGGCTGTACAAATGAGATACTCATACACTTTACCAACCGCGCTGAAACGCGCATGAAACCCCTGCCCTGCTTCGCGCGCTGATAGAATACGAATGGAAGCCGGCAAGTGTGCATTAAGCGCAGCAACCCAATTTTGCGCACTCATGCGGCATGTGTCGGGTATATCAGCATGGAAGTGTTGTTCGCGCGCATGTACACCGGCATCCGTTCGTCCGGAAGCAGCTATACGCAAAGGACTGCGCAAAATGGCTGAGAATGCGTTTTCTAAGGTGTCTTGAATGGTGCAACCGCCGGCTTGGCTTTGCCAACCTTGCCAGTGGGCACCATCATATGCGCAGGTGAAATGTAATCTCGGCATGCTCGGTATGTGAATAAAGCGAGCCGCAACCCTCGCGGCGTTGCAGCTCGAATAAAGTTCTTGTCAATAGACCCTCCGCGTAAATCAGATGTCCAGATCAAAACTCATGTCAGATGTATCGACATCCTCTGAGGATTCTTCGTCTGAAGACTCCTCTTCGGTGTCCTCCTCTTCAGCAGGCTCTTCGTCTGTAGTTTCCTCCTCAGCAGGCTCTTCGTCTGTAGTTTCCTCCTCGGCGGGCTCTTCGTCTGTAGTTTCCTCCGCGGCGGGCTCTTCATCAGTAGTTTCCTCCGCGGCGGGCTCTTCGTCTGTAGACTCCTCACCGGAGGACGCATCTACCTCGGGCGCCTCATCGTCAGATTCGGCGGAAGAAGTTTCCTCTGTAGATTCGGAGGATGCAGACTCACCTTCAGGCTTGGCTTCTTCATTTGCGGGTGCAACAAATTCAGGTGTGACTACAATATCTTTTTCGTCATCAACCTTGAAAATGCTCTTAACAGCCTCAGCTTCCTTCAACTTGCTCAAGTCAAGAGCCTTCTTAAGTTGCTCGCTGCCATAGCATTCTAACACAGCAGGCATCTTATCGCTGGCATGAGATTCAAAACTTTCGCTTTCTTTATAGGCGCCCAAATATTTCGTACCGGCATCCAAATCTGCGGCGGCATCCTTATTGGAGATTTTGCCCTGTCTGCCAACCACACGAAGAAGGCTATCTCTATCAATATCATCGCCGTCTAAAGCAGGATAAGAGGCATAGACGCGAGCCACCTGCTCGGTAAGCTCTTCAAGAGCCTTCGTCAAAGCTTCGCCACCATCCAATGAACTGGCGTGGAGAGATGAACCGGATATATCAACCGGACGCCCCAGCGCATTTATCAAACGCGTCCACAAAGCGGCGGCACGGGGAGCAGCAGCCTCGGCGGAGTCATAATCCGTTACATTCTTAAGCAATTCAGTAAGGTCATTTGCAATCTTAGTGCAAGACTGCTCTTCCTGCTGGCAAGAAGTCAAGGTTACCGACGCCACAAGAGCACCTGTCGAAATGAGAAGAAACTGTTTCATGGAGGAAATAAGATGTACTACAATTCAAAATTAGCAGGAATTACCCGACATGTCAAGGTAAAGTTATCGATTGCATAAAAAAATGGATTATTTAATGCCGCTTTCCCCTCAACACATGCCCCCTCGGCCGTTTTTTATGCAAATGAGCGGGATGCGACCCCCTATCGCATCCCGCCTAATTATAATTTAATCAGTTTTACAATCGCGGTGTTTAAAAGCACCATTATGGCCGATATTAAAAGTTATGAGCAACGGATTCTGAATTAATCCTCCGGCACGACTTCCCATATCCAAGAGTCCTCGTTGAAAGGAATCTTGCGATCATCGCAATCGCATTTAGCTTCTTTCAGCGCCTGCATCACCTTATCAATATCGGGGTTGGCGTCGCAGGTTCGGAACAGGTCGTACTGCTTGGCTTTAGAGTTCTTGCCTTCCGTTACGTCTTCAATGAAGAGAACGAAGCCGAATAAATCACCGGGAATTTCTGAAATGGCAATCTCAATTTCGTACTCTTCGCCTTCTTTGACGCTGAACGTTTTACCGGCAACAAGACCGCCCAGTTCACCGTTCCATACGCTGCAACCTTCTACTGTGGTAATCATCTCGTAATCCTTGCGCTCCTTGAGGAATGCTTCGCGCTTGGATCCGTCTGAAATGTAACAACCCGTGGGGTTCTTTTTATCAAAGTACGTGGGTGCTCGGTAACCGGCTTCCAGCACGGTCTTTTTATCAAAGCGTACGGCTAAAAAGTCGTCACCCGTGCCGATGAATCGGAACTTACCGGTTTTGGGGGCAATGACTTTGCCACGGTACACGGCCAGCCAAGCAGAGGGCTTGCATTCCCACTTTCCTTCCGGCTCGTTGGGGTCACCTACTTCATAGGCAATGGGGCCGTATCCGGCCTTTGCCGCCGGCAGATACCAGCTGGAGGCATACAACTTGGTATCAGCCTTGTAGTATTGGTCGAGCTCTTTCTCATCCCAGTTGACAAAAAACTTAGCCAAAGCCTCGATAACAGCATCTTGATTTGCGGAACCTTCCTTCAATCCGGAGGGGGCACCGTTAGGCTTGAGCTTAAGGTCGTAGAATGTGCCTTCAAGCATAGAGCCACCGCCTTCTTTGGAGCCGAGTCCATCGCCACCCATGCCATCGCCACCGCCACCCCAGCCGTCGCCCAAGTCACCTGCGCCCAAGTCACCTGCGCCAAAGACATCACTCAAGCCGCCATCGGCAGAGAGACCATCGCTCATTTCTGCAATGGCCGTGCTCATGGGCATAGTCACGGCTGTGGGGCCAGAAAAAAACGAGGTAGGGGCAGACCCCTCTTCCTCCATTACAACGGCTACAAGAGGCACGAAACGCTTCTGTTGATTAAGAACTGCAACAACATCTATAAAACTCTGATATTGAGCATTTGGATGACTGCCCAATACAATAGGCTTCGCTTGGCCATTTTCATCTCTTGCATTGATTTCAGACAACCACACACCCAGCTCTACAAAGCTAAGAATCATCTTTATACCACGGGGGTCAATCAGCGATACATAGTTATCTTCATCAATATAGATTTTCAGAGGTTTATGATCGTTAGTACTAAACATATTGTCCGCGTCGGGTAACGCAAATCTAAGCACCCCTGAACTGTCTTCAGACTTTACATCATCAACAAAGCGCTTACGCACAGCAAACCAATAATCCACTGTTCCGGCATAGTTAGATGCTTCGATAATACGATAAACTTCGGAAAACGGAGTCTCGGGGCTAGCCAGCACGCACACGGGAATACTGCTCTGCACCATGTTATGCTTAACTACCAGTCCACCGGCATATTCTTCTCTAGGTTCGGGTTGTTCAGACAAACTGAGTTTTTTCAGTTCCGAGACAAGAGCGGAAAGCTCCCTCTGTTTCGTTACGGAATGTTTCTCACCTTTTCCGGCAAAATCATTACCGCAGACGCGATAAACAGAATAAGCAGGCCCGGTTGAATGTTCGTCGGCAGGACATACCTGAACGGCAGTACTCATCTCAGCATCGCGCGGAACATAGATAGAATCCGCCAATGGCAACGTGTGAGCGTATTCCGCAGTTTCGGTTACAGATTCCGTTTCGGTTACAGATTCCGTTTCGGCCACGGATTTGACATCTTCCTCGTGGCAAGAAGCCGCCAAACCAAACCAAACCAAGCTACCGATAACCGTCAATAATTTCTTTTTCATATTGAGCTGAGCAAATTAAGGATTGGGCAAAATATCTTCATAAACTCCCATCGTGGTGTTCTCAATGGGGGTTGCATTGACCCATCGTTTATAAAGGTCTACCGGGCCGGCGCCCCCGATAATAGCATAGGCATAACCCAAGTGGTGCATTTGCTCAAGCCCGGTAAGCATAAGAGCTTTGCCAATACCCAAGCCACGTGCAGCTTCTCCAACGCCCATGGGGCCGATGAAGCCTCGCGCCGTGGCGTCTATACAAACAAAGCCCAGAATGGCAGAATCTTTGGTAGCAATAAAGCAACCGGAGGGCTGGTGAGCCATCGCTACACGGCACTCACACACCCAACGGGGGCTGAAGTGCGTGCCAATCCAATCCTCAAGGATATGAGCTTCAAACGGATTACAACGGCGTATACGTATCCCCTTCTCTGCCAGAGAGGCGCGCAAGGGCGCAGCATCCGGCAATTCGAAGAGCCTTACTAACATATCTTGCATAATTCTTGACATAAAGCAGGCGGAGGCCCAGTTACCTGCACCTCCGCCTGAATAAGAAAATAGAGTTACTTCTTCTTGGCCTTGGTATTTTGATACATAGCCGCAGCTTTGGCAAGGGGAGAATCCTTGGCAGCCTCTTCACCATACACGTTGATAAGCATATATGCAAGAGTTACGGCATCTTGGAAGTTCTGAGAAGCCTTTTTGAACTTCTGAGGCGTGGGGTGGCCATAAGCCTTCACCTCGGCCTGCACACCGGGCATAGCCCAAAGCAAGCGCTGGGCTTTTTTCATACCGGCAACCGGCAGCTCCATATGGGCGCCGTGAGAGCTGATACCGGCAACACAGTAGGCATCAATAGCCTTACTTGCATTCTGCTGATGCTCGGCAGAAATAGCGTTGGAAGAGAGTTGCTCTGCGGGGATGGTAGACTCATAGGCCATGCCGAGGGCATAGTAAAGCCAACCATATTGGTGCGGAGTAATGGATTTACCGTACTTCTGAACAATCTCCTTGATTTTGTTCTCCATCTCAGCAGGCTCTGTTCCCTGAGCCGAAACCAAGAGCTGTACAGCCTCACCGGTAACTTCATCCTGAGGGGTAAGAAGTTTACGGGCGCTTCCGGCAAGCTCATCAACAGTCTTCTTCGCCTCTTCAAACTTAAGAGAACGAACAGCACACTCTACCTCGGCGCGGTATGCTCGCAGGTAGGGGCCCTCCGGCAAACCTGCCCAATCTTCCAATTGCTTACGCACTTTGCTCAAGTCCTTGAGAGCTTTAGCAAAATCCAGTTCTGCATAAAGGCGCAGAGCAGCTACCAGAGACTTTGGAGTTTCAACGTAGAATACAGAGTATGTCTTCTCTATGTTAACTTCTTTCGTTTCATCGGCATTAATCTGCTCCAAGAAGGTACCGGCCTTGGGAGAAGAGACAATCTTGACCACAGATAACTTCGAGGCTTTTCGCTTCTTGTTTTCTTTACCCTTCTTGTCATCTTTAGCCTTTTTTACACAGAACGCTCTTACCTCAAGCTTTTTTTCTTGGGCTTCAGCCGGGAGAGTAAACCCGACGGAAGCGGCCAAGCCAAGTGTAATAATATTGCGGATTTTCATTTTCGAAAACTCAGGTTTAAATGTTATGTTTATCTATATTTGCTCATATCGCTCTGCTCACGGCGGGTTTCCTCCTGCACCGTGGGATCAACAGCATATTTATCAACGAGACGGCTGACAACACGGAATGCAGCCTGCTCCTCAGGCGTTACTTGGAACTTGTCAATAATATCTCTCTTAACCATGACTACGTAGTTATTACCACGGCTCCAAGCATTCCATTTTGCAGTATGCGTAACCTTACCGTTAACTTCACTGTATGCACCCTGATTCGGATTCTTCCACATCAAGCGCATCATCTCAGAACAAGCCGGAGCAGAAACGGAGATATCACCCATTTGCCCGCGGTACAGTTCTTCGTAAATGTCAATGGCATCATCAAGTTTGCCGAGTTTCTCTAACGCAATTGCTTTCACTTGATACATCTGGTTTGCCATATCTGAGGAATCGTCCATTTCATGATATTTGGCAGTTGTAGTAAGCACAGCATCCAAATCACCCGTGCTATTGCGCACAAGCAAGGCTTTGGCCTTACCGGCTCGAGCGCGATTAGTGAGCTCAGAATCGATATTGGCAGCAATGACCTCATCGTACAAAGCAATAGCATCCGTCAGCTCTTTGCGTTCTGCATCAGAAACAGAGATAGACGCCTTGTCTTCTACATTTGCCGTATTTTCTTTCCATGTACGCTCGGCGGAGGTAACCTTGACCATACATTTTGCATCGGCAGAAGCACACTTAGCATCAAACTTGAACTCGCCGTTTTTGCTCACGGCTTCTGTCAAGAACGGTTCTGCTTTGCTGACCCTGGATTTAACATCTCTGTCACTTCTACCGGTGGCGGCTGCTGCCAAGATGTTGTTGCCAATGTAAACACAAACTTCATCTGTCAAATCAGAGGGCTTGTAATTTTGAGACAAATCATCGATGGCGGCATCGAGTTTCTGGGTAAGCTCGGCCGGTGTCGGGTCTCCGGCATCATTGATAGCTTCGCTAACGGCAGCCAAACGAGCATAGGTAAGAGCTGCTTTGGTGGGCTTATCTTCCGGTGAAATCTCAGCACCAAATTCGTTCGTAAATTTCTCGATGTCAGCCAACTTCCATTCATTGACGGTTTTTTGATTATTAATCAAAGCATCAATAGTCTTGGCAACTTCGGGGTTAAGCTTATTCTTGGCAAGAGCATGCTTAGCTTCATTCTTAATTACCTTCAGGGTTCTTTCAACTGCGGCATCGAATTTGGCTTTATCTGCCTTAACGGCGCCAAGCTCTAAGCGGCACATTTGAAGAGCGAAGCGATTGGACTCAGCTTCGTCATATACCTTCCCCCAGAAAGTCGCATAATAGCCGAGACAGCGGGCCTCTCTTTCTGCCTCCGTTTCCAGCTGCTTACCGTCACCTTCCTTTTTGGGAATAAGAACCACGCGACCATTGACGCCAAGCTTATTGAGAGCTTCACCGGCAACGGCTTTATTACCACGTTCAAGAGCAACCGTGTATGACTTCTCCAAACCGGTAATGGCACGAACATAGCGGCTGTTATCTTTCTTGGTTTTGGCTTGGTAAATATTGATATTAGCCTCAACAAGCAAGACGCTGGCATAGTAATCATGATTGGTGAAAGAATCTTTAAACTTACCGCACAATTCAAGCGCAGTCTCAAAGTCATTCTTCTCATCACTGCTACGCAGCATCAAAGATTGAAGTGCAAAGAAATACATGGTCGGCAGATAATCGTCATCCTTTTGGATTTGAGGATACTTTTTCACGTAATCAGCCACCGCTTTCTGCACATCATCAAGGTGTTTATCATCAATCCCCCCACCCTTGCGCATGAGGTTATAATGACCGATGCAAAGAAGATAGCGAAGCACACGGTCAGAGTTGTTGCGAACCTCGGGCGTAGCCTCGGTGGCATTCTCAACGACATTGTCCGCAAGAATCTGCTCAATGGAGTTCACAGCCTCTTCCTCTCGCTTCAACTCGTTAAGAGCAGAAACCTTGGAGAGATGAGCCTGCAAATAGTTGGGAGAGGTCTTCTTAATGACCGGAGAGGCAATAATCTTATTGGCAAACTCCAGAACTTTCTCCCATTGTTTATCCTTCTGAGCTTGCACCATGCGGTTAATTTCAAGGGTAAGAGCCCCCTCATCACCCAACTGAGAGATATCGAGAGAACTTTCTACGGCAAGAGCCGTAGCCTCATCGCCGGTGGTGCGGCACAACTGAGCATACCCCTGATTGAGTTTATCTTTAAGGGGTTGAAGCTTGCCATCTTTGTCCTTTGTGCAAAGGGCAGGATAACGGTCTACCAATATCTTGTAACCGGCTTTAGCCATACGGTGGCAACCATAGTCAAGAGCAATGGAAGAGTTGAGTTGCACGGCAAAGGCATCCAAGGGCATATTCTGTGTAATTAACTTTTCGTAATTACCCTTCACCACAGCACACTCGGAGCCGATATAACGAGCACCGTCAGAATCGGTAATAGCTAACTTACCGGAGCCAATCTGGTTCATCATGCTGCCTAAAACGCTGACGGATTCCTCCATGTTAGGCACCATACTCATCAAGGCAACAGCAGAGCGAGCACTGTCGTTAGCTTTCTTCATATCGCCCTCTTTAAGAGCAGCCTTGAACATTTTTTCGCAGTTCTGAGCAGGGCCGAAGAACTTAGAACCATGGCGAGCCATGCGTACGGGCCCTAATGCATAGCTTTGCGGGTTAGATACAATGATATCGCGTACCCAGCTGATAGCCTCGGGATTCTTCATGGCGACGTTAATCACCGTAGTAAGGCCGGCCATGGCCATTTCATCGGGGATGGCGCTCTTAGATTTTCTGCCTTCTGCCAAATACTCTTCAGCCTTCTTGAAATCAGGTGTCTGCTTCAAGATATAGGCCTGCATCAGCATGAAGCAAAGCTGGCCATCAAGCTTAAGCGCTTTCTCCATCTTAGAAATGGGCACCTCGGCTTTTGATTTGCCTTGGTAAAGCTTCAGGTATGCCTCTAATGCAGGAATTGCTTTATCAAAAGCAGCGGGATCACCGGCGATCTTCTTTTTGGGGTCACCAACACCTTTTTGATAGAGGCAGAGCCCCATATAGTATCCACTTGCGGTCAAATAGGGGTCATAACCTTCGCCACCGAGCAACTTCTTGCGCTTTGCTTTTTCTCGCATTGCCTTAGCTTTGAACTTATCGCTGGTGTTAAGAGTTTTGTATATCTCGTAAGCTTCATCATAGCGATTAGTTGCTATCAACAATTCACCCTTCTTCCAAACAAAGAAAGGCTCATAAAAGCCGTACTGTTGTACAGTGCGAGATTTTCCTTGGAAATACTTGAGCATATCATCACACAACTTCATGGCATCTGCGATTTGGCCATTCTGTTGCAGCTCTGTGATACGCTTAAACTTACCTGCCGGGTCTTGAGCCTGGCATACGTACGGTGCACTTACAGCAGCAAGTGCAATGACGGATAAGGCTGTTGAATATCTATTCATAATTTTTACTTGGTTGAAATCTGACTGGACGGCATATGCCGTATTCTTAAAAAAGGGAAAGCTTTCGGATTTAACAAGGGGGAGGGCAGCGACATCAGCCGCCCCGCCTCCCCCCCTTTTATCGTTTGAGGTTAATCTGTGTTTATACAGTCTTAGGTTATTGTTACTTCTCCATCTCTACAACCACGGCCTTAATATTGGCCTGAGTGAGAGCAGACATAACATCCATCACACGCTGGTGTCGGGCATCAGCCGCTGCCGTCAACTTAATCGGCGTGGGTTTATCAGGATTATTGTTCAAGCCCTTGAGTTTCTCGATCAAATCCGTAAGATCGCGCTCCTCATAATAGCCGGGTTGGCCGGGGCGCAGTTTCATAGTAGTATCAGGAGCCACCGGGAACGGATTACCCTTTTGGTCCAGATAACTTACGGAATTATCGCCGGCAACTTTGATTTGGATGGGCTTAACGTCACTGCTGGAAGAAGAAGAATCACTGGCAGGAAGCGCCATATCGAACTTCTTCTCACTCACGAGAGATGTTGCAACCAAGAAGTAAATCAGCAACAGGAAGCAACAGTCAATCATGGAAGAAATCTCCATTTCCGGATCCCCCTGCTCCTCCGTTTGAATCTTTTTATGTCTTGCCATATCGAGTTCTAATACATTTAACTTATTTACTTCTTAGCGGGAACATTACCGAACACAATATCCGAGATTCCGGCGCTGTTAGCAGCCTCGATGACCATGTAGGTATGGCGCCAATCTGCACGAGCGTCAGCTCGAACATAGATACGAATCTGGGTGGGTTCTACCTGCAATTCTTCTAACTGCACCTTTTTCTCATCTTTGATGTATTCGGCAAGATGTTTGATGGTTTCAGACCCTTCATCAGGGAAGAACTTCATATCGCCCTTGGAGGTTTTCACACCGAATACGATTTTACTTACATCCTGGCAATTGTAGGTCTCCTTCATTTTTGCGATTCGAGTAGTCTCCGCTTTCTTCAACTGAACCTCTTCGGGAGTCGATGCAGCGCCCTCAGAAACTTCTATCATTTTTTGAGGAGCAAACACGTTCACTACTATACAGCCCTTGGCGTCTTTCAAATCCGTCGGCTTGGTAGCCTGGGGCATGGTGACACTGGGGTCTTTAGACACCGTCATGGCCGTGGCGTTCACGATGAAGAAAATCAGCAGCAAGAAGCAGCAGTCAATCATCGGAGAAAGGTTCACCTTCCCGTAATCGTCATCCGGCTGTTGTGATTTTTTCTTACCCATAGGTAGAATAAATGGTTAGGGATTCATGCCTGCCGGGAGCGCACCTGGGCACACCGGCAGGCCCGTATCAGACATCAGGCTCAAGCCTGAGCTTCCTCCTCGTAATATTCGCCTTCAGCGCCTTCAGCATATTCTTCATCACCACCGAGACCTTCGGGGATGCGAGCGAGCTGAGCCTCAGCGTTGATAACATTGATGGAGGTGTTAACCATTTCAGAAATGGCGTTCACAGACTCTGACTCCAACTTCTGAGCATGCTTCTTGATGAAGAAGAATGCAGGGATTGCAAGAATGGAAATAATCAGACCCCAGAAGGTGGTAAGAAGAGCCACGGAGATGTCACCTGCGAGCTGTGAGGGGTCAGCCTGGCCGGATTCAGCGAGCACGGCGAAGCAGCCCACCATACCCTGAATGGTACCGAACAGACCGATGGAAGGAGCAATAGAACCCACGAGTGCAAGAATATCGATGGCGAACATCACATTGGGGCGCTCATTGTTGGTGAAGTCAGCAATGGCGTCTTCAATGGCGTCTTTACCGAGGTCTTCAGGGCGAGTAGCGTCAATGTTGGGCAGAGCATATGCAACCAAGCGGCCGAGATAGGTGGGGCTGGTGGTAGCAAGCTCGATAGCGGAGCGCACGCGGCACTCACCCATGAGAGCAATAAGCTGACCGCGGAGCTCATCCGGGCAGAACTTATTCTTATTTACTGACATGCAGCAGTATACAACCAAGAAAATAGCAATGGCAAGAAGGATAACGAGGGGAATCATCGTCCAACCACCATCAATAACCCACTTATCAAGAGCGGATTTGGGTGCATTTGCTTCTTCCTGAGCGAATACCGTTGACATGGAGGCCATAGCTACAGCTCCGAAGGAGAGAGCCCGAATACCGAAACGAGTGATCGTTGATTTCATAATAGTAAAAATGCTGTTTATGCAGAATTAACGTTTATTATTTAACCTAAATTGAGCCATTTTGCAAGCATGTTTTTCAAAAAGGGTAGAATTTTCTTTTTATTTTCCGACAATTTGCAAAATCTTGGAAGGAATCTGCGTATTATCCATCACGCCGGTAAAATGATGAGCACCGCAGCCGGCGGCATAAATCGGCACAACAAGTCCGGTATGAGAAGTAGAAGAAAAGCTTGCTTTAACTTGCCCCTTTTTCACATCACCACCGTGAATAACCAGTCCGCCGGTCTGGTGGTCTGCCGTTACAACCAGCAAGGTATCGGGGTGAGCCTGCATCCACTGCAGCACAACACCCAGTGCACGGTCAAAATCCAGTGTTTCTTCAACAGCGGGGCGCAAGTCAGCCTCGTGCGAGGCAGAGTCTATCTCAGAGCCTTCAATCATGAGGAAAAAGCCATGCGGTGCAGATTCCAACAGAGAAAGAGCCTTTGCCGTTTGCTGCGCCAAAAAATCCCCGCGTTGCGCAGCATAAGGCATATGCTCATCTGCGGCAAGCAAGACATAACGCCCGGGCTTATCTGTCAGCATCTTCATTTGCTGCGGCGAGAAAGCCCCTGCACCGCCCCCAACAATTACACTTAGCGGCGATTCGCAAAGCTGGCGAGCTATAATTGCCGTATTTTTTCGGCTGGCAGTGTGCGCATAAAAGGCAGCCGGCGTGGCATCAGTAATGGCTTTCGTTACCACAACACCCGCTTTTTTATGATACGGGGCTGCCGTAAAAACAGCCGCCAGAGATTGCAACGCGCGGCCGGAGGGGGTCTGCCCCAGCATGCCGTTGTCCGTCTTTTCTCCGCAAGCAAGCGCCGTACCACCGGCGGCGGAGTCGGTTATCAAATGATTGGCCGAGTACGTGCGAGAAAAGCCGGTAACGGGTAATTTTTCCAAATTCAGTTTACCGCCATTACACACCCAAGCCGCCCATACGTGTTCAGCGCTCATGCCATCGCCAATCATCACAATAATATTGCGGGGTGGCGCCGCGGCTTGGGTTGCCGCCACAGTTTCGGCTACTACCTCATGCTGTGCTAACCCCTGCACCGTTTGGAGCTCGCCCACTTTCCCGGCACATACGCTGCCGGCCAACAATAAAAAAGCAAAAAAGCGTTTCATTGCCCGCATTATACTGAGTGGGCAGCCCCAGAGCAAGAAAAAAGGCCGACCCACATGGGGACGACCTTGAAAAATACGTGGCCGACACTCTCAACACGAGGAGCGCCGCCCTGTCCTGCAGACTTATTTACCGGGAACAACCGGAAGCTGCTTAACGGGAGCCTCAACAGGCACAGAACCGCCTTGATCTTGGTTGCAGCAGTCACCGGTGGGCATGGGACGCAGCGGAGGCATGGACTGAGACTGGCAGCAGCAGGAGCTGAAACCTACTGCGCAGGCCATTGCAAGAATGAGAGTGGTGGCTTTCATAAGAAAAAAATGTCGTATGAAGTTATCACACGTAGTTAAACAAATTTATTCAAAATAGTCAACACTTTATTTTCCGAACATGCAAATTTTTCATATCGCTCGTTTTCATTTATTACGCAACGCGCGCACTATTTGCTTGAAACGCGCGCATGCGTGTGGCATAATCAGCCCAGCCATGGCAAGGAGACGAAAAAGAGTAGACATGTTCCGCAGCAGGAACAAAACAGCTACAGAAAAGCGTAAGCGAAAAGTGCTGATATGGGCAATCAGCAGTCTTGCAGGCATTATCGTGCTTATCCTTGTCGGTTATTTTTGGTTGTTGAGCTGGCTGCAGAGCAACGGATTCCGGCAGTCAATGGAAGAAGACATCAGCAACAAGATGAAGGCGGATATCAGCATCCCCGCCCCACTGCAAATAGACGGTGGCAACATCAAGCTGGAGGCATTGAGCTGCACCGGCACAAGCTATCTCAAACAACTTAAAATTAAAGGTGTAGAAGCCATTATAAACCGAGGCGAGTTATGGGATAGGGTTCTGCATGCAGAAAAAATCAAAATGGAAGACTTCGCTCTTTCCATCAGCAACAAGAAGGAACAGGCCAAAATCTACCCGGACAGCGATGAAGAGGGCTTTTTCTCCTATTTTACGCCCAAAACCTTTGTTGTAGACCGCATAGAATGCAGCAACGCCAAGGCCAAAATGACCATTCTGCGAACAGACCCGGCAAAAAAGGCAAACGAATACACCATTGCCAATAGCTCCTTTATTGCAACCCCCGTAAACGGGCAACTTGATAACTGGCAAGTAGAGTTACGCAAAGGCACATTCTCCACATCTCACCATTTTTTGGCGAAGAGCAACATCACCCACGCAAGGCTTAACTACGCAAATGACACAATTACCCTGGAAGAATGCCAGCTGGAGCTACCGAAGGGTAACGTAGATGCTACCGGCAATTACAATCTGAAAAACAGAAAATGGAATATAAACCTGAGCGCAGGCAATGCAGATATACGCAATCTGCTGAGCAAAAACTACGCAAAGGTTCTCACGGGCGAGTTTTCCGGCAATCTCCGCATGGAGGGAACACACAAGAAAATCCACACAGCAAACGGGCACCTCACCTTGGAGAAAGGTGAGTTCAAGGCCCTTAGCGCCATTGCTCAATTCATGAGCAGCAAATCGCGAGGGGATCTTGCACTGCGCATACCCGGGCAAGAAAAAGCCTCTGCCTACTTGGAAGAAACCTTTGAAATCGTAAAAATAGAAAGTGCAGACTGCGACATTCGCTACCCGCACAATGACACCGCGTACAACATTGAGGGAGCTTGGTTGTTTGACAACATTGATATTCGCACCCAAAATGATAAGCTCCGTCTCTTGGGGCATATCATCATTGAGCAAGACGGCAAGTTACACGGTTCCATTCGCATTGGCGTCAATAAAAAAATAGCAGATGAGTTTTCAGCGCTGACCACAGAGCCCATACGCAGCATTGTAGAGATGGCAATACCCAAGCTTTTCAACGCCAAGGGAGATACCGGTTTTTACTGGGTCAATATCAACCTGAGCGGCACAACTGATAAACCTCGCCAAGATTTAAGCGCCCGCGCCGGTGAAGTGATTGCATCAATCAACCCGCTGGGGGCACTCAGCAAGGCCGGGTCATCTATTCTGGATGGACTGACGAGAGACGAGAAAAAAGAAGAGAGTGGCGATAAAGAGCCTGCTCAAAAATCCGGCGGTAGCAGTCTTATAGAAGAATCAACAAACACCGCCACTGACCTCATCAAGACAGGAGCTGACCTCCTTCCGATTTTTTGATATACAATGAATACGTCATACCCCTCTCAATACATAGATTGTGTTTGCACGATTAAAGAAAAGTTTGCCCCGACGGCATACCGCGCCCTCATGCCAAACGGCAAAGAAACCGTGGCATTTGTGCAAAAGAAGGAAGAGCATCTGTTGAGCAAAATTGTACCGGGGGATAAAGTGCAGTGCACCGTCTGCCCTGCAGATTTTGAGCGAGCCAGAATTCGCAGCATAGTTACAGCTTGATATAATAAATCGAATTATAATTACAGACATGGACGTAACGCGTAGCAAAAACCTAATCAAACTGATTCTGCCACTTGTAGATTTATTAACCGCTCTTTCGTGTGCAGCTTGTGCACCGATGGTCACCAATGCCATCGCCCCCATGTTGGGGTGGGAGCAGTTCCCGGATTTCAACGCCTTTACCGCCAGCCCCTTCATGGCCGGGGCCGCAGTAGCCGCCGTGCCGATCTTGTTACGCATGGTCGGCTTTTATCACCGCAGCAACTTGCAGCGCGTGACGACCGCCTTGCGACAGCTCTTCACCTTCATGGTGTATTACCTGTGCATGCTGGGGGTATACCAGCTCTTGTTTAACGAGGGTATATCCCTTTTCATGAATCATATCATCTTGGTATGTATCATCCTTATACCCATCGTAACATTTTTGCGCTATTACATTTTGCATTTACTGCAAATTAACACATCAGCCGGGCGCCGGCATCTGCGCCGCGTGCTGGTAGTAGGCACCCCCGAGGCGTTGGAAAAAGATTGGGAAAATCTTCCTGCATTCTGGAAACGCAGCCTGACCGTTGCCGCCAAAATAACCCCGCAAACCCCGCAGAGCGAGGTTCAACAAATTATCGAAGAAAAGCACGTAGACCGCCTCATCCTCTTGGGTGGCATGGCTGCTTATCACGACAATGAAGAAACCATCACCCGCTGCGAGCTGCAAGGTATTGACATTTACGTTGACCTCAAAGACCACCACCCGGTTAACATGCGTGCCGATGTGAGCGAAATAGGCGACAGCCGCGTCCTCATCCTCACCTCTACACCGGTGTATTCTTGGTCTCGCTTATTCAAGAGCGTGTTCGACCGCGTGATGGCGGCCATTGCCATTATCTTGAGTTCTCCGCTGTGGTTACTGGCCGCCATCGGTATCAAACTCAGCGACCCCAAAGGCCCCATTTTCTTCAAACAAATGCGCTCCGGCTTATACGGCAAGCCCTTTGCCATGTGGAAGTTCCGCTCCATGTACAGCGATGCGGAAGCCCGTTTGGCAGAAGTAAAAGAGAAGTATGGTAACGAGATGGATGGCCCCATCTTCAAGCTTACCAACGACCCCCGCATCTTCAAGTTCGGGCATTTCATCCGCAAGTTCTCCATAGATGAGCTGCCCCAGTTGCTGAACATTTTGTTGGGCGACATGAGCATTGTAGGCCCCCGCCCCCTGCCGGTGTATGAGACCAAGGAGTTCCCGGAGTACTCACAACGCCGCAGACTGAGCGTTAAGCCCGGCCTCACTTGCTACTGGCAGGTAGAGGGGCGCAGCAATACGGAGAGCTTCGATTTCATGGTCAACAAAGACCTCAGGTATATCGACAACTGGAGCCTGTGGGTAGACTTTAAACTCATTCTGCGCACCATACCGGCCGTACTTTTCGGCAGAGGCGCCAAATAACCCACCGCAGCTATGTTCCACATCGTCCTCTTTCACCCCGAGATTCCCCACAATACCGGCGCAGCAGGCAGACTTGCCGTTGCCACCAATTCGCGCTTGCATCTCATCAAGCCCCTCGGGTTCAGTTTGGATGAAAAGCACGTACGCCGCACCGGCTTAGACTACTGGCCGCATGTGGACTTGCACCTCTGGAACAGCTTAGATGAACTGGAGGCCGCAGCCGCACCCGGCGCACGTTTCTGGTACCTTTCCACCAAGGCTACACACTCCATTTGGGAGCCCACCCTGCCCCTGCAAGACGGCGATTACCTCGTCTTCGGGCCTGAATCCAAAGGCCTGCCCGAGCGGTGGATAGATGCCCACCCCGACACCGCGCTGCGTATCCCCATGCCGGGTGAGCACGCTCGCTCCCTCAATCTTTCTACCAGTGTGGCCATTATGCTGTACGAAGGCCTGCGCCGCACCTTACCCGCCGATTCCTTATGAAAAACATCGTCTACTTTGATTTGGAGACCCGCCGCTCTGCCGCCCAAGTAGGTGGCTGGCACGAGGCGTCTAAAATGGGTATGTCCGTGGGTGTTACCTACTCCACCAAAGACAACGCCTACCACATTTATACCGAAGACCAAGTAGAGCAGCTCATCGAAGAACTGCGCATGGCAGACCTTGTGGTGGGGTACAACCACATCGGCTTCGACTACCAGGTGCTGCAGGCTTTCACTTTCTGGACCCTAGCAGATGTTACCAACAATCTTGACATCTGCACCGACCTCACCTCGCGCATCGGCCACCGCCTCAAGCTGGACTCCGTGGCCTCTGTCACCCTCGGCAACTCCAAAACGGCAGAGGGGTTGGATGCCCTTAAATGGTGGGCAGAGTACGAGAAAGACGGCGACCCGCAGAAGATGCTCGACATTGCACGCTACTGCTGTTTCGACGTTAAAGTAACCATGGAGGTATTTAAGTTCGGAGCAGAGAACGGCTACGTCAACTATGTGGACAAAAAGGGCAACACCGTCCGTGTAGATGTAGATTGGAAGCTCGATTGGTAAAATCTCCGCCCCCCCCATGAAAACAAGCGCCATTCTCCTGGCACCGTTCTTGTTCTTGAGCTCCTGCATATGGCAAAACAGCCAGCCCACGGACTATCCGATGACGGCGGCGGACATACCTGCCCAAGAGGGTGATATCATCACGGAGTTGAATGCGCGCACCCGCACCACAAAAGACGGCGGTGTAGAGTTGTTTTACCCCGTCATTAACCATTCCGCCGCCCTGCGTGCATTCAAGCAACATTTGGCAAACGGGCTCCCCGTCAACACCACAGATTCCTTCGGTCTGCCCGCCGTTGCCCATGCCGCAGCCGTGGGCGATGTTCCGTTTTTAACAGAGCTCATTGCCCGCGGGGCAGAGCTGAATTACCCCGCCGCACTCAACCGCCCCGAGCCCGGCAACTCTTGCATATTCGGCGGGGATGACCTCAGTGCCACCGCACTGGCCGCAAAAAACGGGCAAACCGCAGCGCTTGACCTGCTGCTGCGCCACGGCGCCCACCCATATGGGGTGCCCCTTGCTATCTCTCATGACCACTTTGATTGCCTGAACCTCCTGCACACTGCCGGCGGTGACTTGCATGAGGGGGAATACACCTTTGATGATGAGCTGTACCCCAACAGTCGCCTTGCCCGCTCCTTGCCGGTGCTCATCTACCTCATCACCAACGGCGTTAGTCGCCACATCCCCCTGAGCAGTCTGGCAGGCCATTCTACCGACCGTGAAGCTGTTCTCCCTTACATCGATATGTACCTGCGTACAGGCATTTGGTCCCCTCAACAGGCAGAGCAATTTCTCAATACTTATTACCCGAGCCACCCTGCGCCCCCTGCCCCGTAACCACGGGAGCATTCCAAAAAATCGGTATTTTCCGCCTTTTTACAACTTCGCATAATTATTTTTGAACACTTCGCATAACACAAGTGTCACACCTGCATAATGAACAATAATCTTACCACAAAACTGATGGAAGCGCTGCAAGCGGCGCAGAAGAAAGCACAAAGCGGGGGGCGTGCGCAGATCTACCCTGCGGAGCTTTTGCTGGCACTTGTAGAGCAAGCGGGCGGCGTACTGGCCTCTGTGCTCAAAAAAGCGGGGGTAGACCCGGAAGCCATGGCAAGTGCCCTGCAGCGCGAGCTGGAGCGCAAACCGAGACAAACCGGGGCCGTAACTCAAAGCCCGGGCATAGGCCCGGAGCTGGACCGCTGCCTGACCGAAGCCGAGAAACAACGCACCCGCATGAAAGACGACTACCTGAGCGTGGAGCATGTGGTGCTGGGTATCTTTGAGACAGATAAAGAGCTGCGCCATCTGATGGAAGGCTGCGGGCTTACGCAAGCCAAATATTTGGCCGCCCTCAAAGAAGTGCGCGGCAATCAGCGCGTGACAGACCAAGACCCCGAGGGCAAGTTTGAGACCTTGGAGAAGTACGGCACAGACCTCACTGCCTTGGCTCGCCAAGGCAAGATAGACCCCGTCATCGGCCGCGATGGCGAGATACGCCGCGTGCTGCAAATCCTCTCTCGCCGCACAAAAAACAACCCCGTGCTTATCGGCGAGCCCGGTGTGGGTAAAACCGCCATTGCAGAGGGCCTTGCCCGCCGCATTGTGGATGGCGATGTGCCGGAGAGCATGAAAGGCAAACGCTTGGTCAGCCTCAATATCGGCTCCATGCTGGCAGGTGCCAAATACCGCGGCGAGTTTGAAGAACGACTCAAAGCATTCATCAAAGAAGTCACCTCATCCAACGGAGAAATCATTCTCTTTATTGATGAGCTGCACACCCTGGTAGGCGCGGGTGCCGGTGGCGAGGGTGGCATGGATGCCGCCAACCTGCTTAAGCCTGCTTTGGCACGCGGCGAGCTGCGCACCATCGGCGCCACCACGTTGGATGAATACCGCAAGTACATTGAAAAAGATGCCGCGCTGGAGCGACGTTTCCAACCTGTCTACGTAGCAGAGCCCAGCGTAGAAGACACCATCGCCATCCTGCGCGGGCTCAAAGAACGCTACGAGGTACACCACGGCGTGCATATCACCGACAGCGCCCTGGTAGCCGCTGCCACCCTGAGCAACCGCTATATCACAGACCGCTTCCTGCCTGACAAAGCCGTGGACCTGGTAGACGAAGCCGCTGCCCGCCTCAAGATTGAGCTGGACAGCATGCCCGCCGAGATTGACGAGCTTAACCGCACCGCCATGCAGTTGGAGATGGAGCGCCAAGCCCTTGCCAAAGAAAAAGATAACGACTCCAAACAAAGGCTCGAAAAAATCACCCACGAACTGGCCGATACCAAAGAAAAGGTAGACGCCATGATAGCCCAGTGGAAGAGCGAAAAAGAGGTCGTTACCCGTGCCCGCGACGCACAGCAAAAAATAGACACCCTGCGCACCGAAGCAGAGCAAGCCCAACGCCGTGGCGACTTGGGGCGCGCCTCAGAGATTCTGTACGGCGAAATCCCCGCTGCCGAAAACGCAGCCAAGGAGGCCCGCGCGGCCCTCAGCAAGCTGCAAAGCAGCGGTGAGGGGCTGCTCAAAGAAGAAGTGACGGAAAGCGACATTGCCAAGGTTGTCTCCACGTGGACCGGCATACCCGCCGCCCGCTTGGCAGAGGGTGAGCGCGAGAAGCTCCTGCATATGGAAGAACGCATCGGCGCCCGCCTCATTGGGCAAAAACAAGCCGTCAAATCCGTGGCAGATGCCGTGCGCCGCTCCCGCGCAGGCCTGCAAGATGAAAACCGCCCGCTGGGCTCCTTCATCTTCTTGGGTCCCACCGGCGTGGGCAAAACAGAGCTGGCCAAAGCACTCGCAGAGTTCTTGTTCGATGACGAGGCCGCCATGGTGCGCATCGATATGTCGGAGTACATGGAGAAGCACAGCGTGTCTCGCCTTATCGGCGCGCCTCCGGGATACGTGGGCTATGATGAGGGTGGCCAGCTTACAGAGGCTGTGCGCCGCCGCCCGTACAGCGTGGTGCTGTTCGACGAAATCGAGAAAGCACACCCCGATGTTTTCAACGTGCTGTTGCAAGTGTTGGACGACGGTCGCATTACAGACGGGCAAGGCCGCACCGTAGACTTCACCAACACGGTACTCATCATGACCAGCAACATCGGCTCTCAATTCATCTTGAATGAGCAAGACGCCGCCGCCCGCAATGAAAAGGCATTGGATGCCCTGCGTGGTCACTTCCGCCCCGAGTTCCTCAACCGTGTGGACGATATCATCATCTTCGACCGCTTGCAGGCAGATGACCTCAAACACATCATCCGCATTCAGCTCGAGCGCGTGGGCAAGCGCTTGGCCGCCCGCGGCCTCAAGATGGAGCTCTCCGATGCCGCTGCAGAGCTGGTGGCAAACCACGGCTATGACCCCGTGTATGGAGCCCGCCCCCTCAAGCGAGCCATTCAGCATGACCTGCTCGACCCGCTCAGCATGGCCATCCTCGCCGGCAAATACCCGGAAGGCTCCACCATCCGCATCGGTGCGAAAGATGGCCACATCTCCTTCAACTGAGTCCATAATTGAGTAGGGGGAAGTCGGAGGCCAAGCGGGCTTAGGAAGACAATGTCATAAATCAACTCCTTGGCTCACAGAACGACATGGCTACGATCCGACTT
>JAZNGY010000158.1:0-6855 GCA_045576695.1 Akkermansia sp. | reverse complement strand
TTTTAAACAAGATTCCCCATCCGCAGAGATTTTAGACCATGCTGTGTGGATGGCTTCCAAATTAGAATTGCATAACCTGATTACCTTTTTGGTTAATCTGGGAGCTCCGGCCAATAAATATAAACTGGGTGAATGATTGTTTTCTGCTCAAAACACCACCCGCAAGACTAGGACGCCCCCAACGCTGGGCACGAATGAGCCCCGTTTTTCGTCCTACCCTTGCGGCCTGTCTCGGCATAGCCTTGGCAAAGACGGAAGCTCACAGAATCAATAGATTGTAGATTCGAAGCATCTTTAGTGACCCTAAAAGGTGTTCGCGCTTAGCAAAACGGGCTTCCGGCTTCGAGTTAGGGCTTGCGCCCTACTTTCTACGCCGTGACGGGTAGGCATAGTAGGCTTTTGGGGCTTTTTGCGCCCGGCAGGGCGGTGGCGGGGCTTGCTCAGTAACGATTGTTGGAGATTTCCAGGCATGGTCCTTCACCGAACAGCCGAGAGCACGGATGCAGGGTAAAAATTTCATCTGCGCTCCAGATATCGTCATCGTCCATCTCACCTACCGCGATGTGCGGATTAACAACCGGGCATGCGTTGCGCTCGATAAATGATTCCACCACATGGCGAATGGCAAAAACAAGCCACTCTCGTGGGGTGGAGGGGGTGTCAACGGCGCGCAATTCCGGCAGTCCGAATCGAGACATTCCCTCAGTTTCCATGCCTGTTTGGGTCTCTGTGGAGCAAGGCTGCAAGCGCAGCATACAGAGCAGCGGTTGCTCAGCATCTGCAAGCTCTGTTGCGGGGATGAATCCGCGCCCCAAATCGGCCGCTACCGCCTGTTCGCCCCAGCAGCAAAGCTCCTGCACCGCCCGAGCCAATCGGAACCCCGCAGCTAGGGGGAGCTCCCCGGCGGAGTTCCGACACAGCAGCTGCACCTGCCAGTCATGTGCCACAGGGGCCGCCCTGTCGGCCTCTGCCCGCTGCAGCTCGCAGCCATGACTCTCCGCCGGAAGCTCTATCGGCTTACCTTTCATCAGCACTCTTGCGCTGAAACTCGCCTGCGGTACACTGAGCAAAGCCCCGCGCGTTGCACCCCGAGCACGCAAGAAATCCAGCAATTCCTGATGCGCGGCACCGGTGGAGAATCGACTGTCCATAGCAACATCCAGCGGAGTAAAGCCACTGAGAGTACGCGCATTAACATCAGCCCCTTCCAGTAACAATCTGTCGGCAATCCGAATATCAGCGGCCACATCGGTCGCGTGCCGGTAGGAACAAAGCAAGTGCAATGCCGACAAGCGGTCGGGGTTAAAGTCCGGGTGAGCCCCCTGCGGAGAAGCCCCGTGCGCCAGCAGCAGCTCAGCGATGTCCAGCCGTCCCCTAGCCAGTGCATCCAAGAGCGGCGGATAGCCCGTGCCGGCATCCGGCGAAGCTCCATGCTCCAGCATCAGACGAATTGCCTGCAGATTGCCATCCGCCACACATTGCTCCAGCACACCAAGCGCGAAAAAATGAGGCGGGTTCAATATAGCCGGATTCGCGGCACCGGCGTTCAGCATGGCTGTAGCCACCTGCCAGCGTTCTTTCTGCAACGCCATCTGTAGACAAGAGGCGATATCATCCTTGCATGTTTGAGAACCATCCCTCAGCGCAGTGCGTATGCAGCGCGCGGCAAGCTCCGGCTTATCTTTCTCGATAGCCCTGCGCAACTTATCCCATATTCCCTTGTCATTCAACAGCCATTCATTCCGCGCCACCCAAATGGTCATAGCCAAGAACCCCAAGGAAAGCAGTAGCACAGCAACTGCCCTGTCGGTGTACCCCCCCGGCAGGAGAACCATACTCGCCACAGCCACCACTACCCCCAATCCCCAGAGAGCCATGGCTGCCAAATGTCCCGACTTCATCATTTTCCTGAGCCGGGTTATATCAGGTTCTTTTACCTGAGTCAACAACGTTTTTATGAAGGCAATGCAGGAAACGCGCAACAAAATGCCCGCCGCGCGCGTCTATTTATTAGAAAATCTGCACTTTCTGCCATTTTTTTGTTGCGGATTCGGTGCCGGGAAGTATTATCTTAAGTAAAGGAGATAGAGAATAATGAAGACAATTTTCCCCAAAATCCTTGCCACCACAGCCCTGTGCCTTGCGGCGATGGGACTGAATAGCAGTGCAAACCTGCAAGTCTCCCCTGATAATATCGATTGGGGAAAAATATTTGACATATGGCTGGAAATCGGAGATGAGAGTTATGTGGTGCAGATGAAAAAAGAGGGTTGCCCGGTTACGCATATCATGCGAGCCCCAGGGTCCGGCATACCGCTCTATAATGACCCGAACGGAAATGTGGATCATCAGGAAATTGAGCAATTGGATACATTGCTGCGCAATTTTTTACGTGTGGCACCACCAATGTGGGTAGATGAGGAGAATCCATTTGGTCGGGTTTCATCTCAATATGTTTCTATCGGAGTTATGCGAGGTGATGACCGTATTATCACAACTCAATACGATGCGACAGATGCAGTAACACATGAAGCTTTCTATAAGCTCTGGGAGTTTTTGAAAAATCAAAAATAAGAATAGAGAAAAATATCGACAAAATATCTCTTTGCTGCCTAGGATTTTTTTTAGCGCTTTCGCTTATCAGGCTTGGGCTTCTGCTCCCGACCATCGCTTACAACCTGTCTCGGCGAAGCCTTGGCGGAGACGGAGTGTCTTTTTATCCCCTTGCAAGCGATAGTTCATTTTAGGTTGACACTCGGAGAAAAATGAGCATTAAACTACTGATTCTGTGCAGTTTCTCAGCTCGAAACATCTTTGCTTGTCACAGAGTCACTCTTATAACCAGCAGATGGAATGGTCGTGCTCATCCCTGAACTGGCCGCATAAACAGTCATCGGGAAGAATGTGTACGCGTCCTCCATCTCGTTGGGGCAAAGGAATATCATTCTCCGTAGCCGGTAGGATTTGCACATACCCCTCGTTTTCCTTGTAACACAATTTGCGCCCCGGCTCAAAGTCAAACAATTCTCGTCCGTATTCTCCATGTGGAGGATAGGTTGCGATTACGACCAAGCCAGAGGGATGTGTGGCAAGTTGGTGGTGGCTGCCGGCATACCAAGTTTTTCTCACGAGAGAGACCTGAATTTCTCTCGATGCATGAGTGATATTCCCTATTTCATCACACTGCTCATCCGAAAAACGACACCGCGGATAAAGATTGGCATACATACAACCGTATTCGATAGCCAAGGGAAGCAGCAGCTCCATACTGTCCGCATCATGTATGGACTTCAGCACTGTCAACTCCCTGCGAGCATACATCAGGCAATGATGATTGATGACCTCTTGCGGGACTTCTTCCGGTACAAGAGATTCTATATTTTCACCTTTGTATGCTTCGTAAAAATCCACTGCCTTAATGACACGGAATCTGGTACACTCGGTGTTACCTGTTGATCTCAAAAGATTTAACTGTGGGATAGTCCGGCTTCCTTCTGCGGAAGCTGGCTCTACGAGCAAGTATTGGTATGGAGCCCGGCCGGAATCCGTGCTGGGATTCAAGGCCTCTCCCTCTGTCAGAGCATGCAGCACAACATGCAGCCTAATATTATGCCGAGCATGCATCTCAGCGATACATTTCTGGGGAGTGAGCCCTTCACGCATCTCCCAACCTTCATTGCAGCGCCACAGATAGAGCCAAGTTCTGTATACCTCGTCTTCCTCTTCGTCCTCGCTCGTGAGGGAGTAGAGATACTCCGGCTTGCGCAGCAAACGCTCCCGCACCTCCTCCGGAGAGCATGGCAACTCCACTCCGAAGTAGTAATGTTCATCATCCGGCAAAATAAGATTTATAGGTACTGGCATAACTCGTCTGGTTGAATATTTATACCATTGTACAAAAATGAAATCAAATCTTATTACTCGTCTTTTTTTTCGTCACCGAAGGCGGTTGCATGTGGTAAACCTCCATCCGGTGCAATATAGAACAGGGGTTAAACTTTGATGTAAGCGGTAGTACGGGAGGAGCCGATTTTGCGGATGTCTCCATTATCGAGCATCTGTTTCAAGGTGCGTTCGATGAGGGAAACACTGATATCCGGGCAAGCTGCCATGATGTCAGCTTTGCTGATTTTACCCGGTTTTTGTTCAAACATCATTCTGATGCGTTCCATCTTATTAAGCTTTGCTGTGGCAACATGCTCCACCCGGCACTCAAACTCGCGATACGCTTTCAGGATGATGCTCAGCAGATACTGCAAAAAGGGAAGATAGTTATTATTCCCCGTATCCCAGCCCACGCTACTCTCCTGCAAGGCTTCGTAATAGGTCTGCTTGTTTTCTTCAATCAACTTCTCCAGACTGATATATTTGCCGACAATGTAGCCATGCTGATAGAGCAACATGAGCGTGAGCAGGCGACTCATACGCCCATTGCCGTCATTGAACGGGTGAATGCACAGAAAATCAAAGACAAAAAGCACCAATAATATCAACGGATCACAAATCTCCTGTGCAACAGCCTGCTTATATGCATCGCACAAAGAACTCACCGCCTCAGGTGTTTCAAATGCCGGAGTCGGGGTGAAACGGATATGCTTATTGCCGGCGGCATCTGTCTCCGCTATCAGATTATCCACATTCTTCCAATGTCCCCCCATGCCGGAGGGGTGGAAAGAGTATAAATCCCTGTGCAACTGCAAGATGGTATTCGGATTCAACGGAATATACTCGTAATTCTCATGAATGGTTCGCAGCACATCCCGGTACCCGGCAATTTCCTTTTCATTGCGGTTGATTGGCTCTACCTTCTGCAATACCAAATCCTTTAATCTCGCATCGGAGGTATAGATGCCTTCGATTCTATTGGAGGCATCCGTACTTTGAATCACAGCTATTTCCAGCAGACTCAGCAGGATGTCTTTTCTTGCCGTGATAAACAGCGTCTGCTTGCCCCGGTATTCATGGATAGCCGACAGCAGATTGCTTATTTCCGGCGTAAGTAAAGGCCCGGGTAAATTTAAATAATTGAAGGTTCTCATGTCTGATTGCTGTTTCTCTGCCCACACTTTAGCAGCTTTCTGCCCACTTTCAAGCCAAAAGTAGGCAGTAACACTATTAAAGTGGGCAGAAAAGTCCGGTGGTGACACCGCAATATCGCGCAAACTGACCAAGCTGCACTTGGGCAGAGCATGGCAGGAACAAGCCGGGCCGGGGTATCGCTACTTCCTCGTGTTCCAGGACAAGGATATCAGCATGGCCGGGGCGTACCCCATGAGCGAGTTCCTCAAGATTCCGGCCGAACTGTAACCAACGCACAAAACACTACTCAGGCTTCGATAAATCTACGCCCAGACAGGCCGCAACCACATGACCCGCACCCGGCAGACCAAGGACTCCACTTCGAGCGAATCCTCCCCTTGCTGCCCGTTTTTCACGCCATCGGCAACAAAAATGCCGGAAACGCGCAACAAAATGCCCTCCACGCTTGAACAGAGGGGTGGGAATTGCTACAATGCCCCGTAACAGATACACACTTAACCTCAATGAATCGCCGACTCAAAATCCTTGCCACCACAGTCCTCTGCCTTGCGGCGGTGGGGCTTAGCTCGTGCTCCTTCTTTGCATCGCCTCTTACTTGTAATTTGAGCGAGTTGGTCGCTCCACCGGATGCGCGTGTGGCCATGGTCGACCACCGTTTCCCCCATCGGCCTGCAGGACACCCGGATGCCTGGGGTGGCGTGGTTAAAACGGGTACCTGGGGAAGCTCCTCAGATCTTTATCTATATCAACTAAACGGCATCCACTACCAGAAACGCACCATTCAGTATGCCAAGGCACATCGCCCCATCATTCGCCGTGCGGATAGACCAGACAGCTACGCGTACCCTCTGACATGTCAGCAACGCGACGAGCAATTTACCTTTGATTCCTCCATTCCCGAGGAAGTATGGATGCAACCGGTAAACATTACAGGGGAAGCAATAGAATACAACAGTCTCAGCTGTATACCTGCCAGCCGGTTTGATTTTGCCAGAGCCCGCAAGGTAGCACATGATTTACAATCCACATGCTATCCTCTTTGCGATTTGCCCATTAAGGACAAACCCGGAACCCCTTCCGTATGGCGCAGCGTGGTGGGCGTTCCGCTGGCTGCTGTGGATATGGCTGCTACTGCCACGTTATGTGTGGCTGAATGTTGTGCGGCTGTCTTAGTGCTGCCCGCATATCCCTTCCTCATTTTTAACGAACAGCAACAACAAAATCCTTACCACGTCGAAGATGACGAGCTCCCGGCGTGGAAAAAGTAACTCATGACCATGCCCCCGTTCCATAGAATCCTTGCCACCACAGCCCTGTGCCTTTCGGCGGTGGGGGTGAGCTCGTGCACGATGACAGCACACGCCCCTTATCTGCGTAGCTGCTCCCTTTCGCCTCAAAAAGCCTCAGCCCTGCAAAATGAAGCCGATGTCACCATATACAAAACAGACCATGGCGGCGTGGCCTACCTGGTGCACAAACACATCATCTGCATGGATGCAGCATCAGTCGCAAACAGAGTCAAGGAAGAACAAAAAGCCATTACCATCCATATATCCTACCTTGCCTCTGTTCCTATGATTAATGATGCCGTAAAGCCTTTTCTGGATAGGTCCGTGCCCATCCAATACATCACAACCGTCAATAACCACGATGTCATTCCGTGTGTGTATTCGCTGGTTGACATGAACAAAAATCAGAAGTAATCAGCTAACCTCCTCATGCCCACCATCCCCCGAATCCTTGCCATTTGCTCCCTGTGCCTTGCGGCGGCGGGGGTGAGTAGCTGTCAACAAGGTGTCTTCTTACTAGAGGAGG
>JAZNGY010000157.1:0-7262 GCA_045576695.1 Akkermansia sp. | reverse complement strand
TCCGACTTCCTGCCCCCGCACACCCTCATCTGCGGCTCATTCTTCTTGCTGGGCGAGGCCAAGGCCCACCTGCAACAAGTGCAAGATTACCGCAAAACAGAGCAATAAGCCCCCACTCCCCCCCCCGCACATGACCCACTTTCGCCCCTGTATCGACCTGCACCACGGCCTTGTTAAACAAATTGTAGGCAGCAGCCTTACCGATGACGGCGCCGCCCTGCGCACCAACTTTGTGGCAGACCACCCCGCTGCTTGGTTTTCAGAGCTTTACAAAAAAGACGCCCTGCGCGGTGGGCATGTCATTAAACTGGGCCCCGGCAATGATGAGGCCGCCCGCGCCGCCTTGGCTGCCTACCCCGGCGGCCTGCAAATAGGCGGGGGCATTACCCCGCAAAATGCGCGCGAATGGCTGGCGGCAGGCGCCTCTCATGTTATTGTTACCAGCGCCCTCTTTGACACCGCCGGCAAATTACAACAGCGCACCCTCGATGAGCTGGTGGACAACATCGGCGCCCGGCACTTGGTGCTCGATTTGAGCTGCCGCCGCACCGCCAACGGCTGGACGGTGGCCATGAACCGCTGGCAAACCCTCACAGAGCTACACGTCACCCCCGCCACCCTCGACTCCCTCGCCCGCCATTGCGACGAGTTCCTCATCCACGCCGCAGATGTTGAGGGCAAATGCAACGGCATAGACCGCGAGCTGGTGCAACTGCTGGGCACCTGGCGCGGTTGCCCCATGACCTACGCCGGCGGTATCAGCACCATGGCAGATTTTGATTTGATTGACTCCCTCTCCCGCGGCTCTGTAGATGCCACCGTCGGCAGCGCCCTCGATATCTTCGGCGGCCACGGCGTGCAGTATGCCCAACTCGTTCAACGAGAAAAGGGGATTCAATAATTACAGCTGATAACGCCTCTTCTTGTAATTGCCGAATCCACGCTTGTCACGCGTAATCCCTTTAGGCACGAAAGCGGACTTGTCACGCCGTAGCCCGTATGGGCGCAAAAGCGGACTTGTCACGCCGTAGCCCGTATGGGCGCAAAAGCGGACTTGTCACGCCGTAGCCCGTATGGGCGCAAAAGCGGACTTGTCACGCCGTAGCCCGTATGGGCGAAGGCGGAAGCCCCGCGCATGCGGGGCGGTAAGAATCTTAGCCGGAGCGTGAAGAGAGCCCGCGACAGCGGGCGAACGAAACCTCCGGTTCAAATAGATAAAAAATAGGAGCCCCGTTGAAAACGGCGGCGACAGAAAAGCGCGGCTTTATGATTTACGCGCCGTCAAAATATTGTGCTTTAATAAAAATTGATTAAACTCCTCATGTGTAGTACATATTCGGTGATGTTGCTCTTGATTTGAGATATAATCCACAACAGCATTAACATTGGATTGACTTACAGAAAATGCCCCGTATCCTTCTTGCCATGAGAAAAGTTTATAACATGATTCTATGCTTTTTATCCATTTGCTGCTGCTTGCTTTGATAGTGCGAACAAAATCAGATACCCCAAACTTAGGTGGTATCGTTGTAAGTATGTGGATGTGATCCGGTCTGCCCCCTACCATATAGGGATATCCATCCATAGTTTTGATAATCCCCCCAATATAGCGGAATATTCGGGGTAAATCATCTTCTTTCATGATGCAATGATTATTGCTCTTGGTATGAAAAATAATGTGTACATTCAAATTTGTGTAAGAACTTCCCATAAAATGTGCCTTGTATGATAGCATAATGTGTCGTTTTTTCAAGGATAATTCACCCTCCTTTTGCATGCTACGGCGATTATTCTGTCACCACCGTTTTCAACGGGGTTCCCTTCATCTTGTGCCTCTACCGGTGGTTCCGTTCGCCCGCGCTTGCGGGCTCCCTGCACCACCGGCTAAGCATCTTATCGCCCCTCACCGGGGCTCCCGTCTCCGCCCTGCGGGCTGCGACAATTTATCGCCCCACAGGGCACAGCCGCCGCGAGCGCAAGCGAGCTGAATTCTTAAGCCCCGCTCATGCGGTGCGGTAAGAATCTTAGCCGGAGCGTGAAGAGAGCCCGCGACAGCGGGCGAACGAAACCTCCGGTTAAGATAGATAAAAAATAGGAGCCCCGTTGAAAACGGCGGCGACAGAAAAGCGCGGCGTTAATATTCACGCTGATTTCGTAATTATACAATGACTGAAAATAAAACCTTACGCTATAAAGCCACCCTTTATGCCATACCCCCGGTTTCTCCACTAAAGTGGCTCCCGTGTCACGGCATAGGGCGCAGCCCGAAGACGGAACCACGGGGCTTTAGAATTCCTTCGGCATCAGCGTAAGCCGCTTACTTTTAATTCGCAAATTGTAAATTGTCATTCGTAAATTAACGTGTCCCAAATCTTTGGGACACGCATTCCTCTTTATTTCCTTGACACTTGATAATCTATCTTCTAACATCGGCAGTATGGACAACCAATCTACCGACGAAAGCCTCAAAGTTCTTATCATTACCATTGCTACTGCCACCCTTCTGCTCGTCGGTTCCTGTAGTGCCAATTATTTACAATATCTACACGGCAAAAAACAAAAACGTCATTTTACGCACCAAATAAGCGCCTTAAATGCTACCATTGACAGTCTGCAAACAGAGGTAAAACACTTGAATAGTGAAGTTGAACGCCTCCGCCCCTTGGCTGAGTTCGCCATAAATGTACAAGAGGAACGCCGCCTCCAAGCCCAACGTGAAGAGGAAGAAGAACGCCGCCTCAAATCAGCAATAGCTAAAGCTCAACAAGAACTCTCCGCCCGCGGCTTTCCGCCATCTGCCTACGAGCAAGAACTGGGGTACGCCATAAAAAATAACAACACCGAACTGTTAGGCCTTTTGCTCACGGCCGGTACTGACCCCAATGTTGTTTATGATGATGGCGTGACTCCTCTCCACAGGGCGGCAGAATATGGCCGCACAGAATGCGTGAAGCTGTTGCTCGCGGCACCCGGTATTGATGTCAACAGAGCGGATAGTTGGGGCCAAACTCCTCTCTACAGGGCGGCAGATAACGGCCACACAGAATGCGTCAAGCTTTTGCTTGCTGCACCCGGTATTGATGTCAACAGAGCGGATACTTTGGGCCGAACTCCTCTCTACAGGGCGGCAGATAACGGCCACACAGAATGCGTCAAGCTTTTGCTCGCGGCACCCGGTATTGATGTCAACAAGGCGAGTCAAAATGGCGTAACTCCTCTCTACAGGGCGGCAGATAACGGCCACACAGAATGCGTCAAGCTTTTGCTTGCTGCACCCGGTATTGATGTCAACAGAGCGGATACTTTGGGCCGAACTCCTCTCTACAGGGCGGCAGATAAAGGCCACACAGAATGCGTCAAGCTTCTCGAGGCAGCAGGAGGAAGAAGATAATGTTTAATGTTGGATTTTTGATGTTTAAAGTGAGGAGTTCGTCTCGCTTCGCTCGCAGAACAGGTTAAATCCCCCGCAGAAATCCACTCTTTTTTACCCCCCCGCAGTTGTAGTCTGCGGGGGTATTTTTATACCGCAGGGCACAAGCTAATATTTTAATCTACGGGGGTAGAATTTTATTTGCTATGCGGGGGGCATTATGTTATATTCAAGGCGTATTTGAGCTTACCATGAAACGCCCGATTCTTACCTTAGCAGCCTTTTTCGCCCTCGGTTGTGTTGCCCCGTGTTCGGCAACTGCGGCGGGCGCTTCTCTTGCGGATTCTACCCTAGAGCTCTTGGAAGATTTGACCTATCAGGTATCGGAAAACGCGGATTTGTTGCATACAGGCTATGCAGGCAATACCGCCGCCATGCCGCAACGGAGCCACCATCATCTTTCCGTCTATGCTACCGGGGCAGCCTCCGCCGGGCATACCGAGCTTGTGTGCCAATGCCTGGAGAATGGGGCAGAGCCTAATTATATCATCGTAGGTGCAGCGCGGGGTGGGCATAGGGAGCTTGTGAGCTTATTGCTGAGCAAAGGGGCAGACCCGACTTGGGGTATTGAGGCCGCAGCGCTTGGCGGCCATGTGCAGATTGTGGAGTTATTGCTCGCCAAAGGGGCAGAGCCGAACTACGGACTTGCCGGCGCGGCAAAAGCGGGGCATATAAACTTGGTACACATGTTGCTGGACAATGGCGCAGACCCGAGCCGCGGGCTTTTGGCAGCCGCATCTTCAGGCAATGCAGAGCTTGTGCAACTGCTGCTCGACAAGGGTGCAGACCCCAACAACGGGATATACGGCGCGGCAGAAGGTGGGCACAGGGAGCTGGTACACCTGATGCTTGAAAAAGGCGCTGTGCCCACCTACGGTATTTCGGGCGCTGCCGATGGGGGGCATATGGACCTGGTGCAGTTGTTTCTTGACAAAGGGGCGGACCCCGACAACGGGATTGTGAACGCGGCGCGCCGCGGGGATACCGACATCGTGCAACTGCTGCTCGACAAGGGGGCAGACCCCAACAACGGCATCATTGGTGCCGCCGAGGGTGGGCATGCTCTCATTGTGCAGCTCATGCTTGATAAAGGCGCAGATGGCACATACGGGCTTGTAACCGCAGCAGAATATGGCTACACACACATTGTGCAGATGCTTTTGCAAAAGGGGATTGAACCCACCGATGGCGACCTCGCAGAAGCTGCCGGTAATGGCCATGCGGACATTGTGCGCATATTGCTGGACAAAGGTGTGGACCCCAACGCCGGTATTGATATAGCGGCACAGAGTGGGCATTACGGCATTGTGCAACTTTTGCTTGATAAAGGGGCAGACGCGGACTTAGGGCTGGATAATGCAGCCTACTGGGGCCACTTGCGCGTTGTGCAGCTGTTGCTGGATAAGGGCGCAGACCCGAATTTGGGAATTGCCTCTGCCGCCTTCCGCGGGTACGCGGATATCGTGCAGTTATTGCTCAGCAAAGGGGCAGACGCAACTGAGGCTTTCAGAGCAGCGGCGGAGGGAAGGTGGAAGGATATCATGCTGTTGGCTCTCGATAAGGGCGCAGACCCCAACGCCGCACTGGCATGCGCCGCATATTGGGGCTATACCGATATTGTGGCGCACCTGCTTACCCTGCCCGGTATCAATGTTAACGCCAAAAACAACAAAGGCAAAACTCCGCTTCAAATCGCTGAAAAAGAAGGCCACACCGACTGCGCCGAGCTTCTCCGCGCAGCGGGTGGCGAATAAAGTTGAAAAGTGAGTTCCGATTGAATGTTTTGTGATAGATTTTTATCTTTTATTTCTCTTTATACGTAAACAATAATAAAAATAATGAAATGCTCCCTTATTCTTTTATCTTTGCTTGCGGGGCCGTGTTTATTCTGCTCTTACAAGGCTGAGGCCGGGACACCGACAACAGCTGAAACACTTGCAGAAGCAACCGTTAAAAAGCCTGTTCCGGCACATATTTACAATCATTTCAAAGAATATTCATTCTTCTTCACCTATAAAGAAAGTGATGCCTTGCGTGCCGGGTATGAGGGTAATACGGCTGTTTTGGATAAGTTTACAAACAGAACCTATATTTCATACTTTTGTGCCGGGGCAGCTGCCGCCGGCCATACAGAGCTTGTGCTGCAATGCTTGGGTAAAGGGGCAGACCCTGACTACGGGCTTAGGGGTGCTGCTGCAGCGGGGCACTTGCACATTGTAAGCTTGTTGCTTGACCATGGTGCAAATGACTACAACGACGGAATGATAGCCGCTGCCGAAGCAGGGCACTTTCCCATTGTACACTTGTTGCTTGATAAAGGCGGTGACCCTAAATTCGGGTTCGAGAGCGCAGCAAAAGGAGGCCACACAGACATTGTGAAGTTTATGTATGACCAAGGTGCTTGCCAGTACGATGCCGGGCTTAAATACGCTGCCGAAGGGGGCCACTTGCACATCATGCAGTTGATGTTTGAGTACGGCGCTACTGACTATGATGCCGGGCTTATCGGCGCTGCAAGAGGTGGCCATATGCACATTGTGCAGTCTATGCTTACCCAAGGCGCCACCGACTACGACGGCGGGCTTGAAGCGGCTGCTGAGGGAGGGCATGCGGATATTGTGCTATTAATGCTCGCCAAAGGCGCTACCGATTACCGCAGCGCACTCATCAGGGCTGCTGAGCAGGGGCATATGCACATCGTACAGTTGATGCTTGCCAAAGGAGCTCACCCAAATGAGGGACTTCAAAACGCAGCACGGGGTGGGTATAGGGATATGGTGCAGCTGTTGCTTGATATGGGCGCAGACCCCAACGAAGGGCTTTACGGCGCCGCCGTGGGCGGGCATAGGGATATGGTGCAGCTGCTGCTCGACAAAGGCGCCACCAACTATGATGATGGTCTTGAGGGGGCTGCTGACGGAGGTCACCCGGAACTCGTGCAGTTCATGCTCTCCCAAGGCGCTACTGACTACAACGCAGGACTTGAGTGTGCGGCAGAGGGCGGCCATATAGATATGGTGCAGCTGCTGCTCGCCAAGGGTGCAAACCCGTCCAATGGTATTAGCTACGCAGCATGTTTTGGACACACGGAGCTTGTACAGTTGTTGCTTAGCAAAGGGGCAGACCCCAACGAGGGGATTTACTTCGCCGCATCCGGTGGGCATTACGGCATTGTGCAAATTTTGCTTGATAAAGGGGCAGACCCCAACAACGCGCTTTTTGCTGCGGCTTATGGTCAGGTAAACATCCTTAAACTCTTGCTCGAGCAGCCCGGTATTGATGTGAACAAAAAGGACAACTATGGCAAAACTCCCCTGGATTGTGCCGAAGCCACAGGCCACACCGAATGCGCCGAGCTTCTCCGCGCAGCGGGAGCGGAATAAATGTTTGATGTTGAATTTTTAATGTTTAAAGTATTGCAAACTGCAGCGCGGTAACTGAAATTTATCCACTGCAACGTTTAACGGAGCGTTGTGAAAAAATATTCTGTTTTATTTTATTAAAAATTAGCAACTTGCAAAAAAGTAATATTTTTTATATTTTTTCATGTAGAAAATATGAGGTGCTTTTCGTTCTCCCGAATGTAAGGTTAAACAAAACCTAAGCTTTCTAAAACAAAACGTAAACATCTATACAAATTATGAAGAACCTCATCATTACAGCTCTGTTGGCAGTAACTTCCGTTGCTTTTGCTGCTCCCATTCATCACGGCATGCCCTGCCCTAAACCCGCTCCTCGCCACTGCCCCGGCCCCGTGTTTGGTCCCAAAGTAGGTCCCAAGTTCGTCCCTCAGCACGGCCCCAAGGTATGCCCCAAGTTCGGTCCTCAGCGC
>JAZNGY010000156.1:0-6054 GCA_045576695.1 Akkermansia sp. | reverse complement strand
TTTAATGATGGGGGGTGCCACCGCGCAAATGCCCACTAATACTCCGCAAAGTTTTGACGCATCCGGTAAGTCGGCGCAAGCTCAGGCCGGTGTTCAAAATGATGACCCCAACAGCATAGGCGAGACCCCACCCCCGCAGGTTTTCGGTATGGAGCTCCCCTTGCTGGACCCCTCCACAGACACCGTCTCCTTCAATGGCGGTAAATTTGATGTAGGCAACAACGCTATGGTGCGAGAGCGTTTCGAGAAGTATCTCAATCAAACACCGGATGATATTGATGCCTCGCTTAAGTATTGCCGCTCAATTGAAAAATTGATAAAAAAGACCCAAAAGTATTCTAAAAATGCAGGGCCGGTGGGCAGCAAGGTGTTGCTGGAAATCGGCATGTCCTTGTATGACCTCTCTGAATACCCCGGCGACGGCCAGCAATCCGGTGCCTTGGCTAGTGGCATGGTGAGTGTGTTAGATGCTCAGCGTGCCAATTTGCGCCGCGATAAAGCCAATGCTCAACTGGATGCTGATATTGACAAGCTCATCAAAAAGACAAACTCTCTCACCAATCAGAATACTCAAAAGGGTACCGGTGGCGGTAGCATCGGCAATATTCAGGGAAAATCCGGTGCTGCCGGCGGTGTGAGCCACACGGTGCAAATAGCTGCCAATACACAAAAAATTGCAGAGAATAAAACCAAGCAAGGTGCCAATGTGGCGGCTAATGAGGCGTCTCTTCTGCGTGCCAAAATACAGTACCAAACCTTGTTGCTCTCGCTGTTTATGCAGCGCCGTTTTGACCATGTGGTCATTGGTGCCCGCTCGTACAGACACCTCTTCCGCGATGGCGATACGACGATGAACTTGGATAAAGAATCCGATGCCTACAAAATGTTTACGGGTATATCCGGTATGCCCCCGACTGTGAATGCATTGGATAGCGCTGCCGCCAATGCGCGTCGCGATATTGACCAGAGTATGGATTCTATTGCCAACCTTTTGGCGCAGAATAAATTGGGTGAAGCCACCAACCGTTTGATTACGGCGGTTGCCGTCGGCGAGTTTATGCAGAGTGTGGCCAGATTCCCCGCAGAATCGCGTCGGCGTATTTCTGAATACTGGACCCTGCGTAAAAATGCCCTTGTCTCTCTCAATGCGCGCGATTATGCGGAGGTAGAGCGCATCTCTAACCGCTTAAAAGAACTGGATGTGGACTATAATGACTCTCTGCTGATGGCATACGTTGAGGGTAAGAAGACGCAAAGCGATTCATACTTGCGCCAGGCCAGAAAAGCATTGCTGGCAAATAAAGAAGATGAAGCCATGGCTGCATTGACCAATGCCGCTGTTGTATGGCCGCGCAATCCCAATATCCAAAAAGCGAAAGCCGAAATTGAAAAACTTGACAGTTTTGACAAAGAGCGCAGCGAGTTCATAAGCCTTGTCAAGGCCAAGCGTTTTCGTGATGTATACAAAGATCAGGACCGCCTTGCTAAGGGGCTGGGAACTTCCGAGGAGCTGCTCAAGCAATGCAAAGAGGTTATCAAGTTCATTGAGCTTATTGATAATTCTATTAAAAAATACCGCGAAATAGCACAAAAACAAGGCGTTATGGGGGCCGGCTTGGCGTATGAGGAGCTGCTGGAAATGCAGAACAAGAATGAGCAGCTCGATGATCCCTTGTTCCGCGGAGAGCTGAAAAATGATAAGAAGTTCTCTGATACCCTGCGCGATATGCGCGATGCTGCCGGCGAATTTACTGATGCATTGGATGAGGCTCACCGCCATGAGAAAAATCAGGAGTATGGCTCAGCACTTGTTCATTATTACCGCGCATTAGAGCTTAACCCCACATCTGTGATGGCAAAAGAGGGCATCAAGCGTGTATACGACGTGCTTTACAACGCCAAATTCTGATAATGTTTTCAACCGTGGTCATGCTCTGCATGGCCACGGTTTTGTTGAATCGTTAACCTGCAATACACAAGTTGAGGACCCGTTTTGCGCCTTCTCCCAGTGGCCCGCTTCATGTGGGGCATTTATTGGCTGCCGTACAGGCCCGCCGTTTGGCAGATGCCCATGGCGGTGAGTGTTTGTTACGTATAGAAGATATCGACATCACCCGTGCCCATAGCCGCGAGTGGGTAGATTTAATGTACGAGGATTTCGCGTGGCTGGGCCTGCAATTTGACGGCGCCGTTATGGTGCAGAGCACCCGCTTTGAAGTGTACGCCGCTGCGCTCGACAAACTCAAAGCCATGGGGCTGCTATACCCCTGTTTCTGCACCCGTGCCGAGATTAAAGCCCAAATTGCAGAAATGGGCAGGGCACCCCATGCCACTTTGGGGTACCAATACCCCGGTACCTGCAAAAAATTGTCACCGGACGAAGCGGCAGAGCGTATAGCCGCCGGTGCCCCCCATGCCTGGCGGCTCGATATGCAGCGCGTGCAAGACCTTATCGGTACCCCCTTGTGGGCAGATATGCACAAAGGTGTACAACGCTGTGTACCAACTGCTTTTGGTGATGTAGTGTTGGCTCGCAAAGAAATGCCCACCAGCTATCATCTGTCCGTTGTGATAGATGATGCCGCCCAAGGTGTCACCCACGTCACCCGCGGTGCAGACCTCTTTGATGCCACCCACATACACCGCGCCCTACAAGCCGTACTCGCCCTGCCGGTACCCACCTATTGCCACCATGGCTTATTGAAAGATGCCACCGGTAAACGCCTCGCCAAGCGAGACGGCGCTCGCTCCCTCGCCTCCCTCCGCGCCGCCGGCCTCTCCCCGCAAAGTATCTATCGCTCCCTTCAAGACGCCTTGTCCAATGGCGGCATCTGGTCCTCCCCCCCACACACTCGTGAGCGCTAGCGAACCCTTCGCGTGAGCGCTAGCGAACCCTTCGCGTGAACGAAGCGAACCCTTCGCGTGAACGAAGTGAACCCTTCATGTGAACGAAGTGAACCCTAATGAAAAAAGCTCGCTCACGCTCACATGAAGGGCTTGCTGCGCAAGCATGAAGGGCTCGCTCACGCTCACATGAAGGGTTCGCTCACGCTCACATGAAGGGCTCGCTCACGCTCACATGAAGGGCTCGCTCACGCTCACATGAAGGGCTTGCTGCGCAAGCATGAAGGGTTCGCTAACGCTCACGATATTAAATTGATTACCGTTGATGTTTTTTTGCCGTATTGATGGAATTCACCAACATATACCGAAGTTTCGTACAAAGATTCAGCAAAATTTGAGCTTGTTCCGGGCTGATTGTCTCAGATTCGCGGAGCAATTTTAACCAATACAAACTTTCATTGCATTCCTTAAGCGCCAATTGTAATTTATAAACAAAATCATCTTTACTATAACCATATTGCGCTTCATGTATATTAGCGCCTACGCTGCTACTGGAACGCAGTAATTGATTCTTGATATTCGGTCTATTATGAATAGAATCAAATAAGCGGATAACATCAGCAGCAAATTTAAGAGATAAAGCCGAGAGAGAGTCATTCATCGTGTGATTCTAACATATGCTATCAAAAAATCAAGCAACCATTTTCATGTGAACGAAGTGAGCTTTTTTTTGACAACATCAGGCATTTCTTGAAGCAGAAGTTTGTGCCACAATGAGCAGGTGAAGTAGCTACCACAATGTTGAATAAACAACATTGGTATTGTTTTACCATTAATAGTTACGCTAGAACGACGAGGGTACGTCTTATTTACCTTGGGTAGTCCTTCAATATTCCTGTGTTCTATACCCAGAGAATCCATCATACTATTAAAGAAATTCGCTGCCCTGACACCAATGAATATACAGTAGTCCGGCTTCAACGTTTCCACGACCGGTATAAAGCTCTTCCAACCCCGGGCAAAATCATCGTTTGTAGGTTGCTCTCGATTTGTACCTCCGTAGTTCATGGGATGCTGTTCAGATTGACAATTTACCATTTACAATTTACAAAGTTATTGAATTTACAAGCTTTTATCAGAAAATTGTAAATGGTAAATTGTACATTGTAAATAAAGAACTTACAAGGTTCGTTACCTAATGCGTTTGCCCTGATGCCCGCCCGATTTAACTTGCCAAAGCACAGCATTGTGTTATACTTCGGAGCATGAAAGCACACCATTTCATTGCCGCTGCGCTTCTTGCAGCTCCCTTCAGCCACGCTGCACAAGAACTGCCCTTCTCAGATGAAGCAGACACCGCACGTGAGGCTGCCTTGTTGCAGCAATGCCTCAGCGATTACACAAGAGCCGTTACTTCCCTCTGCAAGCTGATGGAGTCCGTAAACGACAAAGCAAGCGCAGAGGCCGCCCTGCCTCTCATCCGCGCCCGCCTCGTTTTGCTTGAGGAGCTTTCCTTCGGCGTCTCCTATATCCCCCAAGAGCAGGTAGAACAGGCACTTACCGCTGCCGGTATTACCCCCAACGGCGTGAAAACCCTCTTCGCAAAATTGATAGAGAATAAGTTTTACGGTTGTGCAGAACTGGCAGCCGCTTTCGGCTACAATCAAACCGAGCTGCTTGAGCCCGGAGAGGTTACCCCCGAGCTGATTCAAACCCTGGGGGCAGAGCTGGTGGCCAAGCTGGGCAATAAGGTAGCTGCCATCAGCGGTGGCCCCGGCCTCACGGAACAAACCGCTTGGATAATGGGCAACAACCCCGAGCACCTGAACCTCATCCCCGTCATTATGGAGACCCTGCCCGGTGCTGAAAAAGAAGACCAAAAGCTCATCTATACCGAGGAAGGTCCCATCTACGGCCGCATGAGCTTTGCTCTGCCCTACCAAGACAAGGTTTACCACCTGCAAATGTGGTTCGATGTTACGGAAATCGTCAAAGCTGATGAGGCTGCGCAAGCTCAGCCGGAACCCACGGTTGAAGAAGCCCCCCGACCCGTGGTTGTTGCTGAAGCAGAATCCGCCACGGCAGATGAGGCTGAAGAACCGGCTGCCATAGAAATGCCACAGCCTGAAACCATTACCATCTACAGTGCAGAAGAAAAAGCCGCTGCCGTGCAGCGCTACATGCAGCATACTGCTGAGTTGGCTGTTGTTTTGGCCGGTGTTACCGATAAAGCCTCTGCCGATGCTGCCGCCCCGGTGGTAGATGCCCTCATCAAAGATGCCATGAAGGTGGCAGACGTTCTCCGCCAAGCGTCTCAAATGGATATCTTGGAGGAAATGGAAAAACACGGCAACCCCTTCCAAAAACTCAGCCCTCATTTAGACCGCATCATCAAGGCTGATTTCTACGGGTCTCTGCCCCTTAAATCTGCCATCGCGCAGTAATGGCCCACCCCTAAGCCCTGTAAAAATTCTCCCCCCATACAAGTGCCGTGTTGACTTGACACGGCACTTTTTTATCTTTTATCCTGTTAAATTTTCGGGTGATAAATCGGAGTTTGAATGTACGAATGACGATATACGAGGTACGAAGTTCAGAGCCCCGCGCATGCGGGGCGGCATATGGTAGCCCCGGGTTCCGTCTTCGGGCTTTCGCCCTACGCCGAGACAAGCAGCCGCGTCTGCGGCGGAACCCGGGGTAAGATGAAAATAAAATCGGAGTCCGAGAAGCCTAAGCGTAGCGAAGGCGTCGAGGCCGACAGCACGCCCCGCTCCTGTTTTTGCGTTAGTAAGCTCAGATAAAACCGTATTATTATTAAATAACAACGCATTATAAAAAAATGAATAAACAATACTTATGGGGGGATGCTACCCTGCTGTCGGCCTCAGCAGCTGCGCTGCTTCGGGCTCCGAGATTCCTTTCTACCACTACCACGGGTTCCGCTGCTGCCGCAGCTACACCACGTGGCTAATGGTCCGTCGCCCCGCTATCACGGGGCTCTTGAATTCGGTTCGCTTCGCTCCCGTCTTCGCCCTGCGGGCTACGCCGAGGCATGCGCCATCTGCCCGATAAATTAGGCTATGTTTAAATTTTCGGTTGATAAATCGGAGTTTATCGAGCAGATGGCTCGCGTAAGCGAGCGGAATTTTTGAGCCCAAGTCGGAGGCCAAGCGGTCTTAGGAAGACAATGTCATAAATCAACTCCTTGGC
>JAZNGY010000155.1:0-26182 GCA_045576695.1 Akkermansia sp. | reverse complement strand
AATAACATTGACCCTGCCCAGGGTTCGGGCTCTCCAGCCTTCAGGAATAATGGGTAGCTAGCCCATTATTCCTTCTCCGTTACGCTCGATTGTACATCGAACAAGAGCAATATACCAGAAAAATACAATAGAGCCCAGGGTACAGCCGCGTTAGCGGCGGAACCCTGGGTCCGGAATAAACGTTATTCGAACCCCGCCGAATGGCGGGGTGGCATAAAGGGTGGCTTAATGGCGTAAGGTTTTTATTTTTCGTGCATTGTATCATTACCAAATCAGCGTGAATATTAATGCCACGCATTATGTCACCCCTCGCCGGGGTTCCAATTTTGTTTTTATCTTTTCCCGGGGTTCTGCCCCTGCGGGGCGCCACCGCCGGGCTATTGTATGTCGCCCCTCGCCGGGGCTCAAAAATTCCGCTCGCTTACGCGAGCCATCTGCCCGACAAACTCCGATTTATCAACTGAAAAGTTTAACAAAGCGAAGTTTTTTTGCGGATGACGTATACGGTGAATTGAGCCAAAACGATGAGCAGGCAAACCGCAACAGCCCAGTCGCCGAAGACGGCAAATACCGTAAAGCCGGCATTGCGGTCTACAGGTAGCACAGCAAAGCTGTGGCCGGGGGCGTGCGGGTCCTCCTGTGCATCTATTATGGCACCATTGGGGGCAATGGCGCAGCAGTAGCCCATGTTGGCAGCGCGCACCATGGGGCGTCGCAATTCGATACAGCGGAAGGCCGCGTTACGGGCTTGTTGTGCGCCGCATGCCGAGTTGCGGAACCAGGCATCATTAGAGATGTTAACGATAACCTGTGGCCCTTTGCGCACAAACTTGGTGAGCTTGGTGCCAACGGTGTCTTCGTAGCACACGGCGGGTATAACACCCACGCTTTCATTTTTGCCGGGTACGGGTACTATCATAGGCTCATTGCCCGTGCCGGGCCGTATGCCATCGCCCACTTGTGTGCCGGTAACCTCTGCATATATTTGGCGCAACCATTCACAAGAATCTGCCAGAGGAATATATTCGCCGAACGGCATGAGGTGTTGTTTAGAGGCAGATTGAACGTGGCTGAAATCAGTGCCCGTGAAACACACCATCGAGTTGAGCATGCCATCTCTCACTAATCTGTTTTGCGCGTTTGCTTTGAATCTGTACTCATCTGCGCCGGTAAAGAGCACTACAGGCAAGCCCATGTGATTTTGCATGCCGGGTAACTCTTTGTGTAAGAAATAGAAAGCATTGCTGAATTGTGAGTCTAAGTATTGTTTGGTGTCGGCATTGATGCGGAGGGGGACACTCAGGGCGCTTTCCGGCCAAATGACCCATGCCGGTTGATGAAGAGGAATGGCAAGCTCTTCTTCAAGTTGCAGCCCTCTTTCTATTTGCCGTTGCATAACCTCTTTATGGGCTTGCACGGTAGTATCGATTATTTGCTCATTACCAAAGGCTGCGCCGGAGAGGCGTTCTTTGATTTTTTCTTGCTGGTCTTTATTGGTCTGCACCGCCAATACGGGTAAGGCCAATGTTGAATCCTTGCATAATAAAGCGTTTTGCGAATAGGCTTTAGATATGAACATGCCACCGATGAACAGCAGGAACACGACCAACATGGTGGCATAAAAATCCCATATGCGGCAGTGGCTTTTTGCCCCCTTCATGTAGAGGTAGGTGCGTCGCCCTGCGCCCCAGAGTATCACTGATACGAATGCCGGTATGAATGAAAGGGCCGTTGAGCCTACAAACTCTGCCCATTGTGCGAGAGAAAGCCCGTTGTACAACCCCATACCCAAGGTGTTCCAGCTGAATGCCAATGTTCCGCTGGAGCGCAGCCATTCCACACATACCAGGGCAGCTGCAACACCGCATGCTGCCCTCACGGTGCTTAAAGTGTCACGAATCGCCCACTTGTTCCAAGCCTCTTTTTTAGTGCTTCTTTTAAAGTCTGCTTCATTGGGGCCTTTTTCTAATCGGGGGCGTAATATTGTGGCTACCAAGCCACCCCATAAGCCCAGCATAGATGCATACACGGCCATCAGCGGCAGGAATGCAATCATTATAAAGAGCCACAACGGTATGTTGAATACGTATGATACCTCGTGAATCCACCAAAAACTCACACTATACCACCCCATGCCGAATAACCAGGCCATGAAGAAGCCCCGCCAAAACTTCGCAGGCCCGGTCCACAACACTGTTAAAACAGGCAGTAAGCCCACCCATACGATAAAGCCGATGTCGTATGGCTCGAACGCCAAGGCCATGATTGCACCGCTAAGCAAGCTGTACAACCAATGCCAAGATTTGTGTTTGCGGGGGCGGGGCGTATCTTTTGGTGATTCTGAGGCCTGAGTCATTGTTTGTTTGCCTTATAAAGTTCTTTTTTTATGGTGGAGTAACCAAGAGGATAGGGCTTTTTGCTGTCCGAGTTATCGGGCAAATAGCTGATTTCTACTTTCCAGTGCTTGCTGCGAGCATTGTTGAAGTGCTGAAGAAATTGGCCTATTTCGCTGACGATGTTTGTGCCCTTAAATACATTAACGGCATAAGCGGTTGCTTGGGAGCCTGATGCTTGATAATATTGACGATCAATGTTTTCAAAGACTCCGTTTCTGTATTGTATCGCCGCGACTTCACCGCAATAATATCCATCGCTGTTACGGAATTTGACGTAGAGGGTGCCTGACCCCGTAGACCCATCGATGTTTATGTTGACAAACGGCGTGTGGGTTACGCCTTTCATTACCATCCATTCACGCTCACTTACATCTGCCCAACCACATTCAATATTGCGAATGACAATCTCATTACCCGTCCACGGCAGCTCTTTCATGTGTTCTCCGTTGGTATGGGTGGGTATATTACGGTACATATATGCAACCACTGCTGCGCCGGCCAATAATGACCCTGCAAAAAGAGTAATGAAAATGAGATTGAGAATGCCTATTTTTTTAAGTAGTCCTTTTTTCTTTTCTGTGTTTTTCTCTTGCATGCGCCTATTTTGTACCGAAAAATGCGTACTTGCAACAAAAAAAGATTGCATTCTGCGAAAAATCAGTAAAAATAATGTCGGATTACAGAACATCCCTAATACACATTATGGCAGAAATCGACGAGAAAAATGAGAATAATGTTCCCGGCAAGTTCTATGTAGACACCAACTGCATTGCTTGCGGTCTTTGCATCGCTAATGCTCCGGATTACTTCCAGGAGGATGAAGACGGCAACTCCATTGTATACAACCAGCCCGACTCCGATGAAGGCGTAGAGGCTTGTGAGTCTGCCATGGCTGATTGCCCCGTACAGGCCATTGGTGATGACGGAGAGTAAATAAAACTTATCATTATATCCCTGATAGCCGGTTCCTGCGGTGTGAGCTGCCGGAACCGGTTTGTTATCTTCAGATGCCGAAAGCACCCCACGGAAAACGCAGACGCGGTCTTGTTGAACCCGTATTGCCGGATACGCCCATCCCGGTAAGTGAGAACGGGCGGCACCCGCGTTATTGCGAAATGCGCGCAGAAGATGGCTCTGTACGCCCTGCGCGTTACATGGGGCGCAAAGAGCGAGAGCAGGGGCAAATGATGTCTGATTTTTTCGGTATTCTGCCGGCCATGCCCACCGATGCCAATGTGCGCAGTATTGAGTCTGTGTTGGTTTCTCTGGTGGAGCGATTGGGGGTCAGTGCGGCAGAGTTTGCCCCGGAGGTATTGGCAGACGCTTGGCGAAAAGCAGCCGGTGACTTTTTGTCAAACAGAGCAGAATTGTTGACCGTTGCAGATAACAACGCGCGCATTCGTACCTCTCACCCGGCGGTGCGCTATGAGTTGATGCAACGTAAAGCTCAAATCATAAAAAAATTGAATATTGTACTCGGCGAGGGTAGTGTAAAGAGCGTTCAGATTGTGCACGGCTGACGTGATTTAAGGCCGCAAGCTGTCATTATACGCTTGCATGTCGGGCTAAAAAGCGTATAATACCTGCGCATTAAGCAACAGCCGTCATTATTATGAGTACCGATTTAGCACAGAGAGCTCAGCAGTATCATGAAGAACCCCGCCCCGGCAAGCTTGAGGTTTTGCCCTGTAAGTCATGCTTCACGATAGATGACCTTACGCTGGCTTATTCCCCCGGTGTTGCAGAACCTTGTTTGCGTATTGCGGAAGACCCTTCTGCATCTGCCCTTTACACCGGCCGCGGTAATTTGGTCGGTGTTATCAGCAACGGCACAGCCGTGCTCGGTTTGGGGAATATCGGTGCCCATGCATCTAAGCCTGTGATGGAGGGTAAAGGCTTGCTGTTTAAGATTTACGCAGACGTTGACGTTTTTGATATTGAACTTGATATCAAGAAACCCGAGACCCTTATCGAGGTGATTAAAACGATGGAGCCGACTTTCGGCGCCATCAATTTGGAGGACATCAAAGCCCCCGAGTGCTTCATCGTAGAGCAGCGTTTGCGCGAGGAGATGAACATTCCCGTTTTCCATGATGACCAACACGGTACGGCCGTTATCTCCGGTGCTGCGTTGTTGAATGCTGCCCACCTTACCGGGCGTCTGCTTCAAGATATGAAGTGCGTGGTATGCGGTGCCGGTGCTGCCGGTATTGCTTGTGCTAAGTTCTACATGGCTCTCGGTATTCGTCGTGAAAATATTTACATGTTTGATTCTAAGGGGCTTATTCATACCGGTCGTTTAGATTTGCACCCCACCAAAGCCATGTTTGCCCAGAGCGAAGATTGCACCCTTGAGGTTGCCTTGCAGGGGGCAGACATCTTCCTCGGTTTGTCTAAGAAAGGACTGCTCAAGGCCGAGATGGTGAAGAGCATGGCACCCAACCCCATCATCTTTGCCTGTGCTAATCCTGACCCTGAGATTACATACCAAGAGGCCAAAGCCGCCCGTCCCGACTGTATCATGGGCTCCGGCCGCAGTGATTGGCCCAACCAGGTGAATAACGTAAGCTGCTTCCCCTACATGTTCCGTGCCGCATTGGATATGCAGGCCACTTGCATTAACGAGGCTATGAAGATTGCCGCTTCTCGCGCTCTGGCCGATCTTGCCCGCGAGGAAGTGCCGCAATGCGTTGTTGATGCCAACGGTGGTGTTCCGTTGAAGTTCGGTCACGACTATGTGATTCCCAAGCCTTTTGACCCGCGCATGATTGAGTATTTGGCACCCGCCATTGCAGAGGCCGCTGTCATTTCCGGCGTTGCCGGGCGCCCCATGCCCGACAAAGAGGCATACAAAGCTCAGCTTAAGGCTCGTGTTGCAAAAGTGCATGAGCGTACGCATGCGCTTGTAGACAGCTATAAAGGCTGATATTTTCTCATATAGCTAATCTTGAACGGCAACAAAGAATATGAAACTCTATTTCAGCTCTCTGTTGCCGTTTGTTCTCAGCTCATTCGTTGTATCTTGCGGTACTGAAGAGAAAGAGTCACCGCCCCTTACCCCGGAGCAGATGTATGAGCAAGCAGGCGTGTTGCTCAAGCCTCATGCAGAGCGAGAAAAACCTGATTATCAGGGGGCTCTTAAACTGCTTCAAGAATCTGCTAACCGCGGTTATCTGCCCGCCATCATTGATTTGGCCGGCGTATATATGGAGGGTTCGAGTGATGGGTCCGTTAAAAAAGACCTCCGGAAAGCTTTTCAGCTTTATACGCTTGCTGCTACCCGAGGCAGCGCAGACGCGCAATACTACTGTGGCCTGTTATTAGAAAAAGAGCGTAATATAGATGCGGCTATTCCATATTATCGCAATGCTGCCAAGGCTGGGTTGCCCGAGGCTAAGTATCGTTTGGGGCGCATTCTTATCACTAAAAATGACCCCGAAGCAGTCAGCCTGATTCAAGAAGCGGCTCAATCGCGCCGTGCCACCACTGTTGCAGAGGCCTCGTATACCTTAGCCTGGATTTATGAAAAAGGCTTGTTAAATGTGCCCTCAGATCTTAACAAGGCGGTGGAAATGTATATGCGCTCTGCAGATGCCGGTGATGCTCGCTCGCAATATATCATTGCGTTAATGCTTATTGAAGGTGAGAATTTAACTCAAGATGATGCCAAAGGAGAGGCTCTCCTGCGGTTGTCTGCCGGGCAGGATTATATACCCGCCATTGAAGCTTTAGTTTTTTATCTTTCCAATAAAGATTCAACTGCATACGCTCAAGAGATAAGCGCGTGGCGTCAACGCTTGAATTCCCTTCAGAAATAGTCGCATAGCCCCGTGTAAGGTTTTCTGTTTTACCCCCCCAACATAAATACCGGGTTGTGAGGGCTTTTGTGTGTAGCGTAAGAGGATGCTGAAGAGAGATAACTTTGCGAGCATATAGAGCCCGGCGTGGAACAGCTTGATACAATTTATCAACAGAAAAATAGAAACTAGCGAAATTAAACGCCCGCTTTCGTTGTATAACGAAAGCGGGCAATGCATTTTTCTGTCCTGAGCGCTTGACCGGACTGTGCGTTTACTGCCGGGGTGCTGTGGGCTGCTTTTCACCCTTGAGCGCGTCTTTCAAGAGCGTTTGGAGGTATTCCGGCGTAAGCTTGCTTTCTGTGAGCAAGCGTTTCGGCTGTTCTCCCTTTTGTTCAGACGGTATATAGAGGACGTTAATCGGGATTTGATTGTTTCTGTTGTTGGCTGTGAGCAAATCGCTCAACTTGTCTTTTTCTGCATGCCCTTGTGCCGTCTTGTCGGTCAGGTCAACCTTCACCATAACTACTTGCAGGTTCTTAAACACCGCACAGGTTTGGGGCGTGTAGGCAACCTTTTTGTTGATGATGCAGTTGTTACACCAAGAGGCCGTAAAGTCTGCATAAACAGGATACCCGGCTTTCAAACAATCCTCTATGATGGAGGGCGTCCAAGCATTCCACTCGGGGGTGTCTCCCGTTGTAAGCTTGACATTTTCGGGAAGCGGCCCTCTTTGAATAGTCACCGGTGCTTCTTGGTTGGCAGCTTCCGGTGTTGCGGGGGCAGATTGAGCTGCCTGCTCAGCTGTCTCCTCCGTCTTGGGCTGCTTCTGTTCTTGTGCTGTAGCGTTAAGGGGCAGGGTAAGCCAAGCACCGAGGGCGAGCATGAGCAATGCTACCAAGGCACCGCTTCTGCGCACTTTGGCGTCCTGATAAATCGGGCACCACTTGCCATATACCCAGAATGCAAAGCTGATGATGAGCATGCCGAGCAGCAACACTGCTACGTCTCCCTTGAACATGGGCAGGTAGACGGATAAAATCCACGCAGCGGCACCGAATATCATGAAGGAAAGCCCTTTCTTCAGAGATTCCATCCATGCACCGGGGCGAGGCAGGAAGGCGATAAGCTTCGGGAATGCACCCAGCATGATGTAGGGGAACGCCAAACCCAACCCCATGAAGCAGAAGGCAAGTACCATCTGCACATTCGGCAGTGCTAAGGCCAGCGGCATGGCAGAGCCGAGGAACGGGGCGCTGCACGGGGTGGCCACGATGGTGATGAACACACCTTGGAAGAATGACCCCATCATGCCCTCCTTATTCTGCAGTTTTTGGCCGGCGCCGGTTGCACCCACGCCGATTTCAAAGAGCCCGAACATGCTCAGCCCCAGAATGAGCAACAGCAACACAATGCCGTATACTACCCACGGGTTCTGCATCCATACGGCCCAACTGCGGTCTTCTGCGCTGAAGCACAGCAGAAGCAGAATGGACAGCGTGAAGAAGCTGGCTATAATGCCTGCTACAAATGCCATGGAGTGCATGAAAATCTTGCTGCGGCTGCCACCGCCAAGCTCAACAAAGCTCATCACCTTGATGCCGATTACGGGGAATACGCAGGGCATGAAGTTGAGAATAAAACCACCCAAGAACAACAGACCGATAATCTGCCAGAACCCGGAGGCTTCATCATTGTTAGCTGTTGTCTCTGTCTTTTTGCCCTCCATGGTCTTGGTGATGAAGTCGGACAGGTAGTCAGCCGTGAAGATTTCTTGTGTAATCTCGTAATGTACGTTCTCCGGGGTGTTTTTTGTTTCTGCTGTGGGAACATACAGAACGTTGGTGGGCACCTGAGAGCGGCCAATCCTCTTCATTTCCTTATCGATGTCAGGATTCGGATTGGTCTTGTCTGCTTTCATCAGTTGCACGTTATACTGCTTGAATTTCTCAAGCACCTCATCGGAATAAGCCGTCTTTTTGTTGGTTTGGCAGGTGGCACACCATGTAGCCGTGAAGTCTACATACACCGGCTTACCCTCTTTCAATGCCTGAGCCATGTTTTCGGGCGTCCATTCTTGCCAGATGGAGGGGCGCTCTTTCGGGTAGGATGTGTACAAGAATGCACCTACAAGAAGCAGGGCTGAGATGCCGCTGATAATACGAGCTTTTACGGTCTTTTTGCCAACAAACCAGCGTTGCAATGCCCAGAATGCGGCTGCGTAGCAGGTGAGGGTGATGAAGAAGTCCATCGGTGTGGCGGCCATCTTGTCTTGCAAGTAAACGGCTATCAGCATGGAGCTAGCTACGTAAAGCCCGAATACCACGTAGGGCTTGTATTCACCGCAGAGGTTGCTGAATGTAAGTACCAGTGTAACACCAAGGCAAATGAGCAAGGCAACGTAGATGTAAGTGGTAGTCGGTGGTACGGGGGTAGCCACAGCTGTTACCTCCGGCTCTACGGAAATGCCGGCGTGTTTGCCGTCAAAGGTGAGAATACCCTTGAGCAGTTTGATGGTTTGGCCTTTCAGCTCAGCCGGTACATAGTCGTCATTCTGTCGCTTCAGGGTGAGGGTGTAAGCATCTTCACCTTTTTGCAGTTTCTGTTCTGCGATGCTATTGACAATATATTGTTCTTCCGCAAAGAAGTAAGCTTTTTCTATGGAGTCTACCCCCTTGATGGTGAGGATGATTTCATCCGGTGTTTGTGTGGCGCTTACCGTGATTTCTGTATTACCCAATACCTCAACCTTACTTTCAAGGCCGTTCCAAGCGCTATTTGCCTTGGCCTCGCCTTCTTTTAACTGCAACGGTGCGGCATTATAATCACAGGGGGGCAGACACCCTGTTGCATTGCAAAGTTGAGCAGAGCAAGTGGCGCTGAATTCTGCTTCTGCGGGGGCGTCCTCTTGCGGCGTTACAACCCAAACGGCGCTTGCTTGGTCATTTTCGTAGCTGTATGCACCGTTATGCTCGTGGGGCAGGGTCCAATACGGCCCCTCCACCTTAAAGCCTTTCGGGGCTGTAAGTGTTGCCATCATGGGAATCCCCGCAATGCCGGGATTACGCCAATAACCGTGGTGCCCCTCAATAATTTGAGCGCTTAATGCAACGTGGAAGCTCTCGCCCTTTTTATAGCTTTCTTTGTCTGCGGTGAGACTCAGCCGGAGTTCTTGCTCCTCGCCCATGTTGTCCACCGCCGGGGGCAAAGCCACAGTCTCCTCCTTGGGTTGCTCTGTTACGGTGGGTACTTCCTCAGTCGGTTCCGGAGCAGCTGTGAATGTGTATTGTACAACGGCGTGTTTGCCATTGAAGGTGAGAATACCTTTCAACTCAGAAAGGTTCTTGCCAACATGGGTTAAATCCTTCGCCGGGTGAAGGGGATCGCTATTGTTGTTACGGGGCAGTGTAAGTGTATAGCCACCTTCCGTTTTGGTGAGTTTTTGGTCAACAACGGGGTTAATGCTGTTATCCTCAGAGAAGAAGTAGGCGCTTTCAATATTGTCTACGCCGCTGATGCTGAGTGTCACTTCATTTTCGTTTTGAGATGCAGTAACGGTAATTGCCGTGTCACCCAAAACCTCCGTTTTGGTTTCTTCTGCAGCCCAATCCGGGTTGGGGGTGGCTTCTCCCGCTGCAAGACTTACCGTTACCGTTTTGGTTTCCGGTGCGTTGCAGCCCATGTCATTACATGTTTGAGCAGAGCTGGTAATGCTGAAATCTGCACTCTGCGGGGCGTTTTCCTCGGGGGTCACCTTCCACACGGCAATGGGTGCCTCGTATGAGTAAGCCGTGCTGAAATCTCCGACAACACGGTGCGGTACTTCCCAATAGGGGCCTTCCACTTTGAATCCGACGGGGGCAGTGAGGGTGGCCGTAATCGGCTCGCCCACGGTGCCGGGATTGCGCCAGTAGGCGTGGTAGGTATCTGCTATTTTACCGTTGAGTGCAATGTAGAAGCTGTTGCCGGCCTGATATGCTGTAACGTTTGCTTTTGCGCTTACAGTGTAAAACTCTTGCTGAGCCGTATTGCCCCCAAAGTTGAAAAAATTGCCGTTTGGGTCACCGGAATCATTACTCATGTTGTCCACTGCCGTGGGGGCAACAGTAGTAGCTTCGTCGGATGCTTCTTCTGCATCTTCTTCCTCCTCCTCATTGAGGTATTCCTCTGAGTCTTCATCCTCTAAGTATTCTTCACCCTCATCCTCCGTTGCTGCTTCGTCTATCTCAGCAGGAGTTTGTGTTCCCTCCTGCAAAACAAGGGCAACAACAGCGTGTTTGCCGTCAAAGGTGAGAATGCCTTTCAGCTCAGAAAGTTCCTTGCCCACGGTTGCACTATTCTTCACCGGGTGAAGCGGGTCAGCATTATCGTTACGGGGCAACGTAAGTGTATAGCCGTTGTCTGTTTTGGTCAGTTTTTGCTCGGCAACGGGGTTAATGCTGTTATCATCTGAGAAGAAGTAAGCATTTTCAATTGAGGCTACGCCACTGATGCTGAGCGTAACTTCATTTACTGTTTGGCTTGCGGAAACGGTAAGCGGTGAGTCGCCTAACACCTCCGTTTTGGTTTCTTCAGCAGCCCAGTTTGTGTTGGGGGTACCATCGCTCGATGAGAGGCTTATCGTTGCCGTTTTTGTTTCCGGTGCATTGCAGCCCATGTCATTACATGTTTGAGCAGAGCTGGTAATGATGAATTCTGCACTCTGCGGGGCGCTTGCCTCGGGGGTCACCTTCCATACGGCAATGGGGGCCTCGTATGAGTAAGCCGTGCTGAAATCACCTGCAACGCGGTGCGGCACTTCCCAGTAGGGACCTTCTACCTTGAAACCGGCCGGGGCAGTGAGGGTGGCCGTAATCGGCTCGCCCACGGTGCCCGGATTGCGCCAGTAAGCGTGGTAGGTATCTGCTATTTTGCCGTTGAGCGCAATGTAAAACGACTCATTCACTACGAACGAGTTAACACTTGCCTTGCCGCTGATGCTGTAAAACTCTTGCGTTTGTGAAGGCTCGCCGATTCCGAATCCGCCGAAACCTCCGAATTCCCGGGCGCTTGCCCCGCTATCCGGAATAGCGAAATCTTGAGCGATTACAGTGCTACTGAATAGCGCTGCCGATATCATTAATGCACGAACTGCGTTCATAACACAATAGTAGCATTTTTTTATTGTCATCTCAAGCGTTAAGTACGCATTACAGCAAGAAAAAACGGCGTTATCACCATGGATAACGCCGTTGAAAGTAATGCTGTCTGACGATTAATCAGCTTTCTTTCGCTTTTCTGCGCATGCCGATTTTTTCGGCCGTCCAGTCGCGCATGCGGGCAAAGATGGAGTAGAGACCCGGCACCAGGAAAATGCCGAACACCGTGGCAAGCAACATGCCGCTGAAGGTGGTGATGCCAATCTCCTGACGGCTGGCGGCACCGGAACCGGTGGCAACAACCATGGGCCATACACCGAAGAGGAAGGAAATAGCAGTCATCAATACCGCGCGGAAACGCATGCTTGCACCGTTAATGGCCGCAGTCTTAACCGGATTGCCTGCGAGCTCGTGGTCTTCTTTACTGAACTCTACCATCAAAATGGCATTCTTGGCAGAGAGACCAATCAACATCAGAATACCGAGCTGTACGTAGATGGAGAGCGTAAGATTGCACAGCTGGGCACCCATCAATGCACCCAAGGTTGCAACGGAGACCGAGAGCATAACCGGTATGGGCGTGGTCCAGCTTTCATATTGTGCTACCAAGAAGAAGTAGGAGAACAGTAAGGCCAAGCCGATAAGCCAGCCGATGCGACCATCGTTCTGGCGCTCCTGGTAGGAGAGGTCTTTCCACTCAGCCTTCCATTGGCGGTCTAAGCCCTTGGCTCTTTCTTCCTTATTGATGTCGTCAAGGGTTTGTTCAATGAAGTCCATCACTTGGCCGGAGCCTACACCCGGAGCCGGGGTAATGTTGATATCTGCGCTCATGTACTGGTTGAATCGTCCGTAGGTAGACGGTCCCATGCGGTATGAGAGCTGACACACCGTTGAGAGCGGTACCATTACACCGTTTTCATTACGTACCCATTGGTTGAGAATGTCATCTGCCGTGCGGCGGTCGCGGGCAGCACCCTGTACCTTTACCTTAAAGTTGAACCCATTGAGTGTAAAGTCATTCACGTAAGATGAAGCCATTACACATTGCAATGTTGAGTAAATGGAACGAACGAGAATCTTGAGCGATTGTGCTTTTTCTCGGTCTATATCCAAGTGAATTTGCGGGGTGTCTGCATTGTATTCGGAGCGTGCCATGGCAACCAGATCCGGGTGAGCCATGAGTCGCTGCGATACTTCTTTTACCATGTCGCCCATGTCTTTAGGTGTGGCGTTGCCGCGTGCCTCAAGCACCATGGATACACCGCCATACAAGCCCAAGCCTTGAATGGCCGGCGGGGTAACTGCCATGATGGAGGCCTCCGGGATATCGGCACAGGCCATGTTGATTTTATTGGCGATGGCAGATACGGATAACTCCTCGGTAAGACGCTTATCCCACGGGTCCAGCTGCACAATAACCATACCCGTGCCTTCACCGGAGCCGGATGCAAAGCTGAAACCACTTTGAGAAGATATCATGCGTACACCGGGTATTTTTTTGATGCGCTCTTCCATTTGCTGAATCACGCGGTCTGTGCGCGTATTAGCTGTAGCCGTACCTTCCAAGTTAACCATACAGAAGATAGCGCCTTTGTCTTCTGTGGGTATGAAAGAACTCTTCAACATTTCGGGTGCAAGAAGATTTTTCGGCTCAAACTTACTGAGCTGTTGTTTCTTTTGCGCTTGTGCCGGGTTTGCCGGTTGTTCTTCTGCCCATACTTCATTCCACCACTTGGGGGCACCTGTAAAGTAGATGTAGTTGGCATACATAACACCACTGAGTATCAGCACGGTTAACCAAGCATTGCGCACCAATACACCCGCACCTGCCAAGTATATGGCTTTGCTTTTCTCAAGGGCCCAGTTAAAGGGCTTGAATATGTATTCTGCAAGTTTGTTCTTCTTGCTGCCCTTGGGCTTCAGAATCAAAGCGCAAAGAGCAGGGGAAAGCGTAAGTGCGTTGAATGTGGAGATACAAAGTGCCACACACATGGTAACAGAGAATTGTGTGTAAATGACACCCACCATGCCACCATAGAACGCAATAGGTACATATACGGCAATGGTTACCAAGGTGGTAGCAATAATGGCACCGGTAATTTGCTTCATGCCTTTAATGGTGGCTTCTTTCGGGCTTAAGCCTTCTTCCTCAATGAGACGCATGACGTTTTCCACCACCACGATGGCGTCATCCACCAGCGAGCCGATTACCAAAATCAGGCCGAACATGGTAAGTACGTTAATGGTGTACCCCAATACATACAAGAGCACGAAAGCACCCAACAATGATACCGGAATTGCCAGTGCCGGTATAAGGGTGGCACGCCAATCTTGTAAGAAAAGGTAGGTGATGAAGATAACCATCAGCAGGGCGATAACCAGCGTTTCGATGATTTCCTCCATGGTTGCTTCAATTGCCTTGGTGGGGTCATAGCCCATGCACCAACTTACACCCTCAGGCATCATTGATTCAAGCTCTGCCATCTTAGCATTGAGAGCTGCTACCGTGGCCATGGCATTGGCATCGTTATTGCGCATCACGCGCATACCTACAGAGTTCTGTGTTACCCAGTTGCCGTTTTCATCCTTGAACGACAAGCGGCTATAGCCGGAATTGGATTCTGCGCCCAACTCAACTGTAGCGATATCTTTGAGTCTGACCACATGGCCTTCATCGCCACGTTTTACGATAATGTTTTCGAACTCTTCTTCCGTTTTGAGTCGACCGTCTGCTGTAACTTTGAATGTGGCATAGGCCTCTTCGTCTTGAGAGCCGACAGAGCCTGCTGCCGCCTGGATATTTTGTGAGGCAATAGCCTCATTCACATCTTGCGGGGTGATGTTGAGTGCGCTCATGCGCGTGGTATTCAACCATACACGCATTGAGTAATTGCGGCTCATCATTACATCAGCCTCAGATACACCTTCAACCTGTCCTAACTGGTCTTTCACATTCATGCGCAACCAGTTAGTAAGCTCAAGAATATCCATCTTGTTTTCATCGCAGGTAAAGGCAAGGAAGCAGAGCATATCGCCCGAGCGCTTGCGCACATGGTAGCCGGTTTTCTTGATGTCATCCGGTAATTTTGATTCTACGGCCTTGATTGCGTTAGATACGTTAATCATGGCAGTGTCGTCATCGGTACCGCTGGCAAAGATGAGTGTCAGAGAATATGAGCCATCGTTGGAGCAGGAGGATGAGAAGTAGAGCAGGTCATCCATGCCGATAAGCTGCTCTTCTACGGGGGCGGCCACTACCTGTGCCAATTCTTCGGCACTGGCGCCTGCGTAGCTCATTCTTACGGATATGGTGGGCGGCGATACCTCCGGGTATTCAGATACAGGCATCTCTCGCAAGCAGAGTAAGCCTGCCAACATCATCAAGATGGAGATAACGAATGCAAACTTAGGACGATGTACAAAAAATTGAGAAAACATAATTTGCTGAGAATCGTTTAGTGTTTAAAGTTTTTTTACTTTGCCGGGGCAATAACGCGTGTCCCTTCCTCAATTGCAGCCAAGGGTCCGGTGATGACAACATCGCCCTCTTTCAATCCGGAGAACACAGGGGTGAGCCCGGTTTTGGGGTCTGCCTTGCCACATAATATACGTGTTTTTTTTGCTCTGCCGGTATCAGTGATGGTGTACACGAATCTGCCGGCAGTATCTGTCTGTATAGCGGCTTTCTCAACTGCCGGCTTCTTCAAATCACTCTTGCGGGTAATTTGAATCGTGACGATACCACCCGGGGTTAATTGGCCGCTTGTATTCTCAAATACAGCCCATATGTTTTGAGTGTCGGTAGAATTTTTAATCACGTTATCAGCAAAATGGATTTTACCTTTTTCTTCAAAAGGAACGCCTTCTGCCGTAATCAGCGTTACTTCTGCTTCTTCTTTCAGCTTTTGGGCAGAGCCGAATGCAGACAGAATTTCATTTTCACTCATGAAGAAGCGTACATAAATCGGGCTTACTTGAACCAGCGTTGCCAGCGGTGCCTTGACGTCACTGATGTAGTTACCTTCCGTGAAGTAGACGCGCCCCAGTCGACCGCTCATCGGTGCTTTAATTGTGCAGCGTTTCAAATCATCTTTAGCAATTACAAGAGCAGCCTCAGTTGCTTTTTTCTTGGCAATCTCTTCATCCAGCTTGGCTTTGCTTTTTTCTACATCATTCAAACTGGCAGCCTTGCGCTTTTCTTCTTTATTGTTGTCGGCTTGGCGTTTGAGCAGATTTTGATCTCGTTCGTAATTTTTTCTTGCGTCTTCTATTCTTACATTCAAACCTTCGATTTGTGCATAAATCGCATCTACCTCTGCTTCATAGCGAACAGGGTCTATGTGGAAAATTTCAGTATCCTTTTCAATGATCTGACCTTCTTTGACCAAGCGGCCTTTTCGTTTGCCTTCTTGTTGGGACTCTGCTGCCGTATTTTCCGCTTGCTCAAGCAAAAGCCCTTGTACCAAGGGGCGGAGCTCTACGCGATTGATGGCTTCAATTCTTGCACCGTGACATTTAAACACGGTGGGGTCTTGCATGCTCGTTACCGTTGTCGTTGTTACGGCCAGCGCCGGTGCGCTCGAATCTGCTCGCCTCGCTTTGGCCGTATATTTTTGAGGTGATTCTATACCGATGACGGTGTCTCCCACGCGTATTTTGTGGGCACCGTCTGTTATGATGGTTTGCCCCACCGTTACCCCACTGTAAATGGTCTGTAAGTTATCTCTGACTGAGCCTACGGTTACATTAACTCTGGCTACCTTGCCGGCTGCGTCTACGGTGAAGACGAATGCCCCGTTTTCATCATAATGTACTGCTGTAAGTGGCACCATACATACGCGATTTATGAATTGGTGTGCGCCCATGTATAATTCATGCCATTGTCGCATGTGCTTAGCATTGCTCCTACGTGAAGGCGTTGAGGTTGATATTTTTAGCGCCCCGATACCGCGAGGTGTGAGTACTTGGTCTTCATTTTTGAACTCTGCCCACAATATGTACGAGTCGGACTCGCTGGTAAGCATATTGTCAATAATCTTAATTTTGCCATCATGCTTATACTTAAGCCCGTTTGCTAAGGTGAGCTCTACTTTGGCTGAATTGGCTATGCCCTCCGTGCCGCCGAAAATACCGTTGACGTCGGATTGGCTGAGCGGGAAGCGTACGTAGATGGGGTCTTGCTGTTTAATGGTAACAAGTGTCTCACCGCGGGTGACATAGTTGCCCGGTGACAAGTTAATGCGCCCGATTCTGCCGGTAATTTCTGCCCGTATCGTGCAATCTTCCAAATCTTTGCGTGCTTTTTTTAGATTGGCTTCCGCTTCTTTTACCGCGGCTTCCAGTGCCTTATAGTTGGCTAAAGCGGTGTCTTTTTCTTTTACCGTTGTAGCCGTTGTCATGGCCAGTACCTCCAATCGTAAATAATGATTGCGGGCATAGATGAGCTGGGCTTGAACTTGCTCTAACGCGGCTTCCGCTTTTTGTACGGTTGCTTGGTAGCGCTCCGGGTCAATGGTAAAAAGTGTTTGCCCCTCTGTTACCGTGTCGCCCTCTTTGAAACTTATCGATTGGATGATACCCTCCACCGGTACTTTAACATCTACGGTGTTGATGGCTTCCATTCGTCCGATACTCTTTCGGGTAATGTTATCTTTGCCAATGGTTACTTTACCGACTTGGACATGCTGTTTCCCCCTGGGCATTTGTGCATGAAGCTGGCAAAGCCCTCCCGACAACAAAATCATTGCGCAAGTTGTGATTCGCATGACTTCATCTTAGCATTTTTGTTCTTAAAATCAATTAAAATTTGCTAATTATGTCAAAATTGTCACAATCAAAAAAACGGGTAGAATACGAAGTAATCGTTCCTACCCGTTGACATCTCTGCTCGCAGATGATGCGTTTTTGCTTAAAAATACTCAGGATACAGTTGTTTAAGGAACTCTGCCATCTTGGGGTATAGAGAAACCAGTTGATTGATAATATCGGGCAACCAAGGTATCATGCAGAAGTTGACAATAAAGTAGGATACAATGATGATAAAAATGCAGAGCGGTTTGGACTGCCTTTTGCCGGGGAGCTTCAGAGCAATGGTGCGGGCTCGAGTATCCCACAGGGTGAGGGAGCCTTTGTTTATCATGTTGTATGCAATAATCATCATAACAACGCTGATTAAGGGGAAAAAACACCCCATGCCCATGATAAATACACCTATGCTGCGAGAGAGGGTGCACCCCATTGATGGCTTGTTGCCATCCAAAAGAGAGCGTACTGTAATGCCCATCAGATTCTTGCCGGGCGTGGCCCCGAAACGCGCCAGCAGATAGCTTTCTATCAGAATTGTCGGCAGCCAAAACAGTGGGTCCGTGCAGAGCAAATGTTGATTGTACGGTACCTTAAACAGATAACATATGCTCATGAAGATAGCCGCATATATGGCATAGTCCGTAAGACGCGCAATCATTCTCTCGCTGAAAGTAGGCGTCGTCAGCACTGCTACGGGCACGGGTACTTTGTCCGGCGTTGTTTTATCCGGTTCCGATGGCGTAAGTAACTTATCTATCTCATCTTCCGGCGTTGCCTTTGCCTCTTCCTTTTGTTTGCTCTTATTGCACATGTCTGTTATAAAATCAGCCAGTGCAGGCAACTCTTTAAGCGGTATCCATTTTTCGCACCCATTGTGCCACCCAAGGGTGGTTTCCGGGTCTATTTCTCCCATTTGGATGCGGGCAATGATGTCCGGCACTGCAATGGGGCCGCGTTTTTGCTTGTTTTCTATCCAATAAATTTGCATGGTTGCCGTTAAATCAGTTAGAACGCAGAGCTTTTGCGGGGTCTTGGCGAGACACAAAGAGGGCCGGTACGATAGAGGCTATCGTTACCATGATAAATGCAACAATGGCTTGCTTGATGAAGATTTCCGGTCTGTAAACCGCCGGAAGCTTGATGCCGTGAGCCTCCATGGGGAAGGGGTCCATACCGACACCTGCCAATGCTCCCTGTATTTCTAAGCGGTAATGCAACACAAGCAAGGCTAACAATACACCGAGTATTGCACCTACAAAGCCGATGATAACGCCTTGCCATGCAAATATGCCGATGATTTTTTTCGGGGTTGCACCAAGTGCTTGCAATACGGCTATTTCTCTCTTTCGTTGCAAAGACATGGTGAACATAACAGCCATGATACAGAAACTTGCTACCAAGGTGATGCTGGAGAGTACGAAACTCATCATCACACGCTCATTGGCAATGAGTTTGTACAACATTTGCAAGGCGTCCGTCCAGGGGATAATCTCCCATTCCTTCGGCGTTTCGATATGCTGTTCTGCTTGAGCTTCTTCTGTAATTTCTGCTTCTTCGGAAGCTGCTGCTTCTTCGTCTTCTATTATATCCGGTGCGGCTACCTCCGGAACGTCTATATCAAGAGCTTCGCCTTCTATTTCCGGCAAGGCTCCTGAGTATATTTCATCAGAATCGCTGTTTTGGGTGGCATCTGTTTCCACCTGAGCGGTGACTTTGTATTTTTGAGTCAGTTCGGAAATGACGCTTTCAATATTGCCGGGATTATGCGGATCCGTTAAACGAACGCAAATTCCCATGATGTTATTATCTGTGTAGCCAACTGCTTCTTGTGCAATGTGGAGGGGTAAAAATAAATCAGGCCCCGGCATGTTCTCCGGTGTTTGGTAGATACCGACAATTTCGAGGTCTACCGGAACAACAAGCGAACGTAATTTTTTTATTTCTTTGCCGTTTTCTTCGTCTCTGTTTAATGCCGTTATGGCGTTCAACGTATTATCCCACTCCGCACGGTTATTTTCCGATTGCTCTAAACCGACATTGAGAATATTGTAAAGTTTTTGGCAGGCGTCTATTTCTGCTTGGCGTAACTTACGTACAACGGGGCGTATAGCTGCCTGTTCTTCCTCTGATAACGTTGTTTTGTTCAGACGTTGGCAGAGTACGAGGTCACGCTCCCAATCCGGCATATCAATATAGGGCAGCAAATGTATGAATGCTTGCAGATGTGTTTCGGCGTCAAGCAGATAGCCGGTCTCCGTTGTCTCAGCATTGCTGAAAAGCTCCTGCATAACCGAGAGGAATACGCTGTCTTGAGTAAGCATTTCACCCTCAATACGCTGAAGAATGTTGGCCATCTCTTCGATGTTGCCGCTTACCGGGGTTAAGGTGAGTCTGTCACCGAGCCTCAGCGCGAATTTTTTGGCGATATTGTGTGATACAACACACTTGTTATCTCTGCCGAGGTTAAAATTGCCGGACTTGAGCATTCCTCGCATGGGGGCAAGGTGTGCGTCATTGTTCGATTCTATGGCAGAGTACATCAGCGTGGCATTTTGAAGGCCGTTAATTTGCGCAAATGCCATGCCCTCCAGTTTGGGGTAAACGCAGGCTACATTGGGTTGCCGGCGCAGCTCGTTTGCCATGGCCTCCCAGTCGAACTTATCGGGGCTGATGAAGTATGGGGTGCCCGTGAACTTATCATACAGTGCCGCCGTGTAATGCGGCTGCAAGGCAAAGCCCTTTTCCTCCATCTCTTTTTGCAGACCCTCCATTACGGAAAGTACTACTATCAAAATCATGACACCCAGCGCTACTCCACCCAGGCATATCAGAGTGATAATGGAAAACATGGTTCGCAGCGGGTTCAGATATCGAACCGCCAACATGAGGCTGATATTTCTTCTGAGTATCTTCATGTGAAAAGCAGTATCTTAGAAAAACTGATAAAAATCAAGCCCGAATACCGCCATACTGAGTATTCGGGCTTGTAAAGTGTGTTTGTTGGGTGTCTTAAAGGTGTATGGGTAAGGCTCCATCGGGGGCTTGCCATGCCGGGTCTTCCAGCGGTTCGTATTCCGGTGAAGCGGTGGGGTCCGCCGAGATGGTTTCCGTGCGGCTGTTGATGATAGTGGGGGTACCCGATGCCGAGTTATAACCGTAACCAGTTTCTGCTACCGTTCTGTTGGGGCTAACCGGTGCGCTACGGTCTATGATTTGGCGTTTACGCGCTTTTTTCTTGTTGCCGGGCTCATCCAGTATGCTCATATCCACAAAATCTGCATACCCCAAGGCATAAAGCATGACCGCCGGCAGTTCTTCACGAGAGATATATTTCACGGGCCAGTGTACATCATCCCCGTTGTCAGACTTAATATGAAGCTTGGTTGTTTTATTTTCGCGCTCTACGGCTTTGATATATGCGTTTTTAATGATGGTATTGTTTTTGCGATTCAATACAACGGGAAGCTGTAAATTCGGCAATTTTGCCAATGCTATATCGCGATATACATCATCCTTGTTACGCAGCTCATACCGCGCAGTGTCAATAGCTTGTTTCACTATTTGAAGATTAGTTTGAAGGTTTTCTCTGTCTTTTTTTGTTTTTTTCAGAGTGGATTTGTTTTTTTCTAACTTTTCATCAAGACTGACAATTTTGCTTTGCAAAGAATTGATGCGTTGTATTTTAGCGATTGTTTGGGCATCACTGCTGAGCTGATTGAACTCTGCTTGCAAGCTCTCGTATTCAGCGCTTGCTTGTTCGTACTCAGTGGGTACCCTGTACTCATCCATCTTGATTTTAACATAGTAACCACCTGCGCCAACCATAAGAAGGAGTATGATGACCAGCAGTGTATCTATTAAATACCCTGACTTCTTTGCCGTGGCCTCCGCTGTTTCGGTGGTCTCCGGGGCCTTTCGTCCACGGGGTTCTTCAATCTTAGACTTTGTGTCTTTGTCTGTTGATGAGGTGTCGTAAACGATGTTACTGAAATCTACATCGTTATCTTCATGTTTATTTCTCGAGATGCTCATGTCTACAGCTGTCTATTTGTTTTGCGTCTCTTTTTAATTCTGAATGTTGAAGTTTATTGGCGGCATCATTTAAAATACCGGTTCTTCTTTATCTTTATCGTTCTCTTTCAGCCCGTGTTTGATAGCCTGCGCATCCAATTTCTCGATGGCAGATTTCAACGTCTCGTGTTGAATCTGGCAAGATTCCAATTCTTTTACCAACGCCTTACATTCATCCCTGATTGGCGTTGATTCTTTGTCAATCTGATCTAATTCTGCTTTTTTGGCGGCAATAATGCTCTCAAGCTCAGATGGATTTGATGAGTTTACTTTCTGAATACTTTGTTTCAGTTGTGAAATTTGATTTTTGAGCTCCTCGTTTGCTGCTTTTGTATTTTCTGTATACACCTGCTCGTTCTCTGCTCTGTTGCATGCCGGGGTCAGCAAGCAAAAAGCAGTCAGCAGCCATGTGCCGGTTATGGAAAGTCTATTCACATCTCTAATGATGCGTTATTCTGTTTGATTCGTCAAGCTTGTTTTGCGTCACGCCGTGGTGATTTATCTTTCAACGAGAGCTTACTAGCTGCCGGACGATTTCTTACCTACCGTAGATATGCTTTTTGACCGATATATCGGCGTTAACAGAAACTTCGATTCATAATACCCCCGTTCCCGAAGCCGGTGAGGCGCTACTCATGCGGCGTTTAATCCCATCATTCGTCAATCAACTTACCGTGCGGTAGTTTCTGTATCCCGAAAATCCGGCCATAGGGACGCCAAGCGCAGGGTCGCGCTATCTGCCGGTGGGGTAAGTGCGCCGATTTCTTCTCTGGTGAACCAACCGAGGTCATCAGATTCGTCAGATATGATGTATTGCTCGTGCGGGGCTTGCAATAGGTAGCGCACATCGTAATGCAAGTGTTGCGGTTGTCCGCTGGCCGGGTGTGCCGGTATGGTGTGTATGTCTACATCAAATATCTCTGCATCTACCACGCGGATGCCGGTGATACCGCTTTCTTCCATCGCCTCGCGGCATGCTACACGCAATACATCGGAATCTCCGTCTGCATGGCCACCGGGTTGTACCCAAATGCGCAGTTTGCGGTGCAGGGTAAGCAAGGCTTTATCACCGGCAGGGTTGAGCAACCAAGCAGAGCCTGTAATGTGGCCTGCTTGGTGCTCTCTGCAAAAACAGTTCGGCGTTTCTTGTACAAAGTGTAACAAGCGCTGTGCATTTTCACGATTATCCGGGTGTTTGTCCAGATACCGTTCCAATTGCTCGCAAAGCTGTCTGCGTTCGTCCTGCGGCATATCAGGCTTCGGGTTTCATACAACGGCGACTCGTCACAAACATGAAGAGCAACCCGATAAGCACGCTCATCAACGCGTAGAGGATAAAGGCCTCTGTTGTTGCCCCCGAGATAACGGAGGTGATGCATATTACCAGCACATTGCCCAGTGCAATGGTGAGGCTCCAGAAGCTGCTTACCGTGCTCTTTTGCTTCTCTCCTGCAGCAGTGTAGGCGTATTCCAAGCCGGTGGTGCTCACCAAAATCTCTGCCACTGTAAGTACAATGTACGGTATGCCTTGCCACAAGATAGACAACTGGGTGCCGGAGTCAAGAACGGATTGTATGATAGCAACGATGCCGAAAGAAAGACCGGCAAGCACAATACCTATCCCCATACGTACCAAGGGTTTGGCCAGCTGCTTGACTTTGGGGTAGATTACCAGTGTCAGCAGGGGGATAAGCACCATCACTAACAAGGGGTTGATGCTTTGCATCTCTTCTGCGCCGAAACTGAAATCCGTGCCGAAGATATTGCAATGGAGTTCCTGCATCTTCGTGCCTTGCAAAATCCAGCTGGACCCTGTTTGGTCAAACAAGCTCCAGAAGGGAATAATTAGCGCGAAGGTGACGAGAATACGCAACATGTTACGGGCGTTTTTGCGCTCTTCGTGGCTGTAAAGCTGTTCCGTGTGCTCTTTTTTACTGAACAGCATGTTACCCACGGTGCCGAAGAAGTTACGCATGCGCATGGTTGCGGCCAGCTTGAGCCCTGCTATAGCTATGGCCACGATGTATAAGAACACGGCAAGCAGCGCGCAGAGTTTTACCTGCGTTTCATTCAACCCACTCAATACGGCTAAATCTGTTGCGCCATTGTATGCCATGACTGCTAATGCAACAATGATGGGAGCCACAACAATGAAGGTGGCAATGCGCATGGCTGTGGCTGTGGTGGCAGCTACTTTGTCGCCGCCAAACTTATCGCACGCTTTGCTCGCACCGTTGAAAATTCGGTAGCAGAGAATTTGCAGAAAATCCGGTTGGGCAGGGGCTTTGTGGGTATATGTGCGCCTGCCTAACCAGAATAGCAAGGTTGCCAAGGCCATGAAGATGCCCGGTATGGCAAAGGCTATGCCATAGCCCCAGTTGTCTCGCACAAAGGGGATGATGAGGAAGGCAAAGAATGAACCGAAGTTGATAGACCAGTAGAAGGCGGAGTAAATACGGGTCATGGTCTGTGAGTCGAACCCGCCTGCTTGGTCGCCCACAAATGCGGATACGCAAGGTTTGATGCCACCCGTGCCTATGGCAATAAGTAACAAACCGGTGAAGAGGATTACCTTCTTGCTTTCGATATCGGTGGCCAGGTCAGAGGTGGCCAGCACAGCATTGCCTAAACAGTAGAGTATGGATATGAAGAAAATCGTCTTATAGCGACCCAAGAAACGGTCTGCTAACCAAGCTCCCAGTAGAGGTAAGATGTAGATAGCAGCGTTGAAAAGGTGTACAATTTCTTGTGCTGAATCTTCTGCCATGAGAAGCACCTTTGTCATGTAGACGATAAGGATGGCTTTCATGCCGTAAAAACAGAAGCGTTCGCAAGCCTCGTTGCCGATGATGTATTTAGTTTGCGGAGGAAGTGTTGCCATAATATCTGTATTCTTATAAAAAAAGCATGAGGCCCGCTTTTGCTCGAGCCTCATGCCGTGATGAGGTGAATGTGTGATAGAAACGGTATCTGCGCCTTATTCTTCCGTTTGGGGCACCGCTACTTTGTAACGAGAGTAGGCCGAAATAATCCAGTCGTGCATTAAGGCTTCAGTCATAATCACGTTGTTCAGTTGTTCCATCATGAGATCCTCCTGTATCGGGGCAATAGTTCTCTTGCTGATACCGGTAATGACTACCTCTGTGGGAGTCTTGACGATGGGGGCAAGACTGCCGGAATGAGTGCGACGGAGCTGAGATGCGGTTTGAGCACCGGTAGCGGCTACTGCATTGAGCGGCACATCTGTAAATTCCTCTACGTTTGCACCGGCTGCCTTTGCGGCCTCAAAGGCTGTCTTCATATCTTTGCCGGCAGCAAGAGCCTCACCTATCGTGTTTTGGAGCAAAACAGCATTTGCGTGGAAGAGTTTAAGACGCTCTTCTGCAATCCAGTCTTTGCGTGCGGCTTCCTCTGCTTGTTCAAAGCTTTGGGGTACAGCGGGTACTATGCTGTCAATGCGGATGATGTAGGAGTTCAAATCACCCTCTTCCGTATAATAGGTGCTGTATTGCCCGGCTGTTTGAGAGGTGAGTGCGCTGTTGAAAACTATTTCATTCAGAGAAACTTCGTTATCATCTAAAGGCTTTAATTTGATTTGTTTGAGCGCATCCGGTGCAGTAGAAACGGTGCATTCGCCATAGTTTTGAATTGAATAATCTTCCAATTCGCACTCAGAAAGCTTTGCGGTAATAACTGCCTCGGGGGCAGAAGCCGGGGCTTTTACCAATGCTTCCTGAATAATGGATGCGGGACCGCCAATTTTGTTGCCGCTCAACTTAATGACAGTGAATGCGCGTTTCTCTTCTGTCATGTATTTATTTTGACGCTCCTCCCAGTATTGTTTCAGCACCTTGGCAGAAGGGGCTTCAGGCTCAGCCTGGTTTGCGAGTTGCAGCATTGCTCTGACACCGCTGATGTTCTGGTTGCTTGCTTCCTCTACTTTTTTCTTCGCGTCTTTGTTTTCTGAAACATTGGCTGCTACAATTTGCTTAATGGTGTCGTGAATAATCATGTCTGATACCAGCTCACGAACATCGTTTTCTGCAGCGCTGTTAAGCTCGCCATTGTTGTACCCAATCAACTCTTTGTATGCATCGTAATCAAATTGATTGTCTGTTTGGAAGGCCGGTATGCGGGTTTTAATGTATTCATCTATCTCCTCGTTAGAAGGTGAAATGCCTAATTCTGCGGCGGCTTCTCTTAACAGCAAACGGTTGACGGCATAGTTTTCTTCTGCCTGGTCCAAAACACCGAGCCCCCATAAAGCAAATATATCATTGCGTTGCATGCGGGCAAGGTAGTATTGTGTCTTGCTGCCGTTGGTCATGGTATATTGCGCCTTATAGCGTGTGCCATTCACCTCGATTCGATAATCGCGGGAAAATGCGCTGCCGGAGTTGCCGTAGTCCATCATGATGAGGCCTACAAGTATGCCGACAATGACGATGACGGCTATTAACAGATTCTTACGTATGAATTCGAGGAATGTCATGGCTTTGTTTTTTAAGACTGAAGTTGCGTGTACAAGCTAACGCGCGTATTTTACTTTTATGCGCCCGCCGTTGCAAGCATGAAAATACCTAACTGTGTCATTTTCACCCGGTTTTCTTCCTATTTGCAATTATTTTTAATTTTTCTTAAAAAATGACTTGACTTTGGGTGTGCTATCTTGTATTATCTCCTCGCTGACTTATGCAGCACACAGTGCGTGAATAGCTCAGTCGGTAGAGCAGTAGACTTTTAATCTATTGGTCCCGGGTTCGAGTCCCGGTTCACGTATCTGAGAGTTCCCCCGAGGTGTTTACGCCTCGGGGGGCTTCGTTTTTGTTACGGATAATCGTGTAGGGGGCTTTCGCCCCCTCACACACCACCGTACGTGCCTTTTATGGCATACGGCGGTTTCTCGGCGTGTGTTTAGTCCCGGAACTACGGTTCCTGCCGCAACTCTTTATCTCTCCTCGTCAGATACCCTGAC
>JAZNGY010000154.1:0-16751 GCA_045576695.1 Akkermansia sp. | reverse complement strand
GTACAGTCGGGATTTCCCCTCGAACTTCCTTTTCCACGGTTCGTTACCTCCCCGCAGTTGTTCTTCAGGTCTGGGATTCCGCATCATCGCGGCTCCGCGCGGACTTTCACCGCAGTGCGCATATCGCGTCGGTCGTACTGTTAAAAACCCGCACTCGTTTGAGTGCGGGTTTTAAGTCGGGGGCCAAGCGGTCTTAGGAAGACAATGTCATAAATCAACTCCTTGGCTCACAGAACGACATGGCTACGATCCGACTTATTCCGCATCATCGCGGCCCCGCGCGGACTTTCACCGCAGTGCGCATATCGCGTCGGTCGTACTGTTAAAAACCCGCACTCGTTTGAGTGCGGGTTTTTGTGCATGCTCTAAAAAGTGTGTGTTGAGTAAGGGTGGGCTGTTACCGAGAGCGGGGGGGGGGCAAAACAAGCGCCGTTCTCAGCGGTTGCGAGATTGGCAGTGGGGACAGGTGGCGGTGGGCTCTTGGCGTATAAAACGGTAGCCGCAAATACGGCAGACAATGCGTGTCTGCTTGCGTTGGTAGCGCCGCCATTTTGCAGCCAGTTGTACCGGTATGATAATGCAAACCAGTAAGATGAGACCGGCTATAACAATCGTCTCGAAGAACTCGTGCATGGAGAGCGCTGCAAGGGTGGACGGTATCATGGTGTGGGCTCTTTTACGGTTGTTACAGGCGCTTCGGGCGGAAGCGCCAACAGTAAATGTTCATCTGTGACCATAGAGGCCGGTACGGTGTCAAAAATAGCTTGCGATGGCGCTTTGGTAATAGAGGGCTCAAAGCGGCGCGGCAGGTTCTGCCCCGAATCGACATCTTGGCGGGTGGGGTCTGCGTAAACCGGCAGCAACAAGGGGAGGGGGCTGCGCAGCTGCACTCGTATGGCGTTTATCGCATCGTTGTTGTATGTAATTTTTCCGTGGCCCTCGGGGTGTACCCGCTCCGGCATCTTTACATCTACCATCAAGAGCATTACCCCTACAACAATGGCGGCCAGCAGCATGAACAACGGCAAACACCCCGGCATGGGCCGAGAGTGCAAGGCGTGGTATATAAGACTGTGTTCCTCTTTGTCCTTCATTGTTTTGAGACCGGTCTGCCTTGATGCGAAAGGGAGAACTCACGTTGCAGTATCATGTCGTCGAGTTTGCAGATAGTGCCGTATGATACGGCAGGGTCCCCCTCAATGATAATGGTTGTGTTTTGCTTGCGCCCGGGGGTGGCTGCCGCCCATTCATCTAATTTTGCGGGCAGCGCATCGAGCCCGCCCGGCAAGATAACGCCTTCTATGTATATTCTGGGAGTTTCTCCGGGGGTAACGGTAATGATGTGGAAATTGTTACGGTTATATTCATCCATTACAAAATGAGACTCCGGCAGGTAGACATTAACGCCGTAGCGGGGTGTACTGTGTACCGATGCCCAGACGATAAAGCAAAGAAGCAAAAACAGACTGACCCCTGCTGCAATAACAATGGGATAGCCCGGGGTGCCAAGGGTGGATCGTACGCGGCGCATGGTTCTGTTGGCGTGGGTGGTGAGAGGGGGGCAGGGCGGTGTAGAATCAGGCTTCGGCTGCGGTGGTGGCCTTCTTGTCTGTCTCTTGCATGCGTGCGTCGCAGATGAGGTGCGCTGTTTCTAAACCGGCACGCTCAATATTGTTGATAATCTTGCGAGCTCGCGCGGCCAAGTACATGTAGAACAGATAACAGGGGATTGCCAGCGCTATGCCGGTGGCGGAGAGTAAAAGTGCGCTCTCTATGCTCTCTGCTACCTGGGGCATGGTGGCGGCGCCATCCGTTATGCCCGGTTGCTCGTAGAAGGCTGCCATGGTCAGCAGTGTGCCCAGTATGCCCAAAAGCGGTAATACGGTAGCGCATACCAAAAGCACACGCACATAGCGTTCTACGCGGTACACCTCTAATGCAGCTGCCTCCATGGCAATGTCGCGTAGCTCTGCTCGCTCTAACTTGGGGCGAGAGATAACGGCCTCTACCACTCGGGCCATGGGCCCGGGCAGGCGGCCTACCTCGTGCAGGGCTTCATTATATTGTCCGCTATGCAGCAGCGCCGAGATACCGCGCAGGAAATCTCCCGAGTTGATGTTGACTCGGTGGTAGTAGAACAGGCGCTCCGATACCACAGCTAAGGCCAGTACGACAAAGAACATCATGAGCCAGAACATGGGCCCCATGGAGACTATCATTTCGCTCATATCAGCAGGTTTGGTGTTTAGAGTTTCGTTTGGTGTAAGTTCTCGCAATCAGAGGCGGTCACGGGCTTTTGCCTATGACCGCCCCCGGTATAAATCAGGCCTTGGGGCATATGCTTTCTGCCCCGAAGTAGGGAACCAGTGCCTCCGGTATACGTACAGAGCCATCCGGCTGTTGGCATTGCTCTAACAATGCTACATAAAGGCGTGGCAATGCGGTGCCGGAGCCATTCAGGGTGTAGGGTACACGCATCTTGCCGTCTGCATCCTTATAGCGCAGTTTCATGCGGCGTGCCTGGTAATCCGTAAAGCAAGAGCAGCTGGATACCTCCAAATACTTGCCTTGCCCCGGTGCCCATACCTCAATGTCGTATGTTTTTGCAGAGGAGAACCCAACATCACCCGTGCAAAGTTCTATCACGCGGTAGTGCAGGCCAAGCTTTTGCAAAATGCATTCGGCGTGGCTTGTCAGCTTCTCCAGCTCTGCAAAGCCTTCCTCGGGTTTGCAGATTTCTACAAGCTCCACTTTGTCAAATTGGTGTACGCGTATCATGCCTTTGTTTTCTCGGCCCGCAGAACCGGCTTCGCGGCGGAAACAGGGGGTGTAGGCTGTCATCTTAACGGGCAGGTCTGCCTCTCGCAAAATTTGGTCGCGGCACAGGTTGGTTACGGGTACTTCTGCCGTGGGTACCAAGAACATGCTGTTGCCCTCAAGCCCGTACATGTCTTCCTCAAACTTGGGCAGCTGCCCGGTGCCGTACATGCACTCTCTCTTCACGATGAAGGGTACTCCTACCTCTTGGTAGCCGTTCTCCTGAGTCTGCGTGTCGAGCAAGAAGTTGATGAGGGCGCGCTCCAAACGGGCGCCGAGACCACGGTAAACGATGAACCCGGAGCCCGAGATGCGTGTGGCATCTTCAAAATTAAGCAGCCCGCAAGCGGTGGCAATTTGCACGTGGTCTTTGGGCTCTGCAATTTCGGGTTTGCTGCCCCATACGCGCAGCTCGGGGTTTGCGCTTTCGTCTTCGCCCACAGGCGCGCCATCATGCGGCATGTTGGGGATGTTAAGCAGCAGGCTCTCTTGTTCTTCTGCGGCGGCTGTTGCCAAAGTATCAAGCTCTTTAATGCGCTCGCCCACTTCGCCCATGCGCTTCTTGAGTTCCTCTGCTTCCTCACGGCGTCCTTCTTTCATCATTTGGCCGATGAGTTTGGAGGTGCTGTTACGCTCGGAGGAAAGCATTTGCTTCTCCGTTTCAGCATTGCGGCGCTTTACATCACACTCAAGCACCTTGTCTACAAGTAGCCAATGGTCTCCGCCACGCAGGCGGACACGCTCCTTTACATATTCAGGGTTTTCCCTGACAACTCGGATATCCAGCATAACGCCATTATTCTACACCCTTGCGCGTTATATTCAAGCTGAAAATGTGACAAATCACAATTTGCGTGTCAAATTGTGGTTTGACCTCCCGTTCTTGGCATGGTATGATACCACACATGGTACAGGTGCGCTTGAGTCATATGGTTATTTGCGGGTGTTTAGCGGTTTTGTCGGCATGCGATGCCCCGCCGCAAGAATCGGCCTCTGCCGTGCCGCAGGAACGCCCGGCGGCGGAGTCCCTATCAGCGGGGGCGAGCTCTGCGCCTGCTTCTGCCGTGAATACGTTCATGGCAGTGCCACAAGATGAAGCTCAGCATGCTGCGGCCATTGCACGTTTGCTCAAGTACCCGAGGCCGGATGCCCTTTACACGGAGCAGGTAAAGTTGTTGACTGCGGCATACCTGCAAAAGTACCCCGCCTCCGTAGAGGCCGGGCAACAAGCAATGTTGTGCTTTATTCAGGCTATTTTGCTGTGGCCGGAGCGCTTTTCCGATAGTGATTTTGACCGTGCGTACGAGTTTTGCGATTACCCTAAGCAGGCGGCCATGCTCGGGCATTCTCGCTTGTTCAAGGTTGAGCTCATGCTGGTGGATAGCCGCTGCTCGGCAGATGAGAAAAATGACGCGTTGAATAAAGTGCATCATATCATGATGGCTCAGGCGAATAAAAATGAGTCTGCCGATACCGCCGCCCATGCCTATTACATTTTGGCAAAGAATGCGGCAGGGGCTCAACGCCAAGAAATCATCGGCCGCTATTTGCAACATGCTGACTGCCCCGGTACTCCCTACCGCCTGCGTTTGCTGAATTTGGCAGATTTTGCTCCGCCTATGTTGCTGCCGTATATTCTGGATGAAGCAGAGGTAGGTATTGCAACTGCTGATGATTTGTTGCCTTTTTTGCATATTTTAGCGGCAGATGAGAATGTGGCCGCGCAATTGCGGCAGCACCCCGTTTTGGGGCCTGTGCTCGTTGCCGTTCTCTTAGAGAAATTGCTTGATGCCCCGGATTCTCCGCAGGCGGCGCTCGACTCACTTGCCGCTGAATTGGAGCAGAGGGCAGGCGCTCAACAATCCCTGTATGCCAAGTTGGTGTTGGCGCGTTACCGGGTACATACGGACAACCATGAATCTGCCGTTGCTATTTACCGTGAGCTTAAAGCGCATGATGCTTACATGACACCGGAGTCTGAATTGTTGTATGCCGAAGCCTTGGCTGCAACTGCCGATGGTGTGGCTGAGGCTGAGGCTGTTTACCGCACCTTGGCACAACACTCAGAGCTTAAAATTGCATCTGCTGCCTTAAAAAATCTCTTGCCTATTCTCGAAAACCAAAAGCGTTATAAGGAGGCATTTGATATCACGGAGTCCATGTTGAGTATCGAGTCCAACACTGATAATCGGGTGGCTCTCTTGTTCAAACGTGCAACACTTGCTGAGTTGACCGGTAACATTAACGAGGCTATCGCCGTGTACTCCATCCTCGAAAATAACTACAGCGGTGACTTTGCGGTGGCGTTGCCGGCCTGTCAGAAATTAATGCAGTTATTGACCATGCGCAATTTTCATGCTCAAACCAATACTGAGAAGGGCACTTACTCTCCGTCGGATAAATGGTATGCTTGGGAACGTGGCTCTAATTTTGTAAAACGTGTGCGACAATCTCAAAAATCAGAGCCTCTGTTCACGGAATCTCAAAAACTTATTTTTGAAGATATCTGCAAGATGGTAGACTCGCTCGGGCAAGATAAAAATGTAATTTCCGAAGAGCGCGCTCGCGTGCTGAAAAATCGGTGAACCGTTAAGAGTTCAATAAATCTTGCTGCCATTGCATGAGGTGGCCGAGCCCTTTTTCCGGGTGGGCTGCAATGGCTTCCAGCTGGTAGCGCGTGGCAATGATGGAGGTTTCCAAATCCAAGGCTTCGGCAATGGCGTTGCGCTTGGCCGTCCAAGCTTCCAGTGTTGCATCAAAATCCGGGTCTATCTCGTGCTTTTGCTTTTTGGGCAGCAGGGGATAATCCTCTTCGTCCATGAGCTGGAATTTTTCAACCGCTTTGCGGAATCTTGCGGCGCGGTGTGCATGAAAATGGTGGTTGGGGTGTGCGGGGCGGAACTCTTGCAGCGCCAAGCTCCAACGCAATAAGTCATCATTAGAGCATACCATGAACGAGGGCTTATCCCACACGGCGGCTTCGTTGTCTCGCCATGTCCACAGGGTTTTCAGGGCGGCCAAACCTCTGCGGTTAAACTTGCCGCAGCCTTTGATGCGCCATGCCTCTTGGTCGTTGGTCTCAAAGCGCTCTTTGCCTCGTGCCAAATTATGTGCGCAGCTCTCCAAAAACCAAGCGTAGCGCCCTTTTTCCTTGAGTGCGGCTACCAGTTGGTCTGCCATGCCCAGCATAAACTTGACATCCCCTTGGGCATAAGCCTTCATCTCGGCGGGCATGGGGCGCATTCCCCAGTCTGCCTTTTGGTTCTTTTTGCTCAGTTTAATGCCGTAAAAATGTTCTACCAATGCCGCAAGGCCGAATTGACGAAACCCCAACAACCTTGCGGCAATCTGCGTGTCTAATATCATGTGGGGGAGTACCCCATAGGCATTTTGCAGCAAGCTCATGTCATAATCTGCGCCGTGCATCCACACATCCGCATCTTGCAGCCACAGCTTAAATAAGCTCATGTCTTCTATGGCCAGCGGGTCAATAATGGCCACGCCATCCGCATCTCCATACTGAATCAGGCACAGCTTTTCGCGGTGGCGGTGCAGGCTGTCGGCCTCCAAATCCAGCACGGTACGCCCTTGCGGTTGGGCTGCCGCGCGTATCTTCCACTCATACAGTGCTTGAGAATCAGTTATCATGAACGCGCGCCATGCTATCATATTCTTAATTGTTTTGCAAGCGTTAATTTTTATTATTCTTGTTAATCTGTGTCGCTTGTGTTAAAATCTCGCCATGGCAATAGAGCATTTTCGGGGGCAAGCTCCGCAACTTCATAAGCCTGCTTTTGTAGCGGGCAGCGCAGATATCATAGGAGCCGTTACCGTGGCAGAGGATGCCTCGATATGGTACAACGCAACCATTAGAGGCGATGTGTCGGCCATTTCCATTGGTCGGGGCAGTAATGTGCAAGATAATTGCTGCCTGCATGTAGATTATGATTTGGGGTGTCACCTCGGTGAGTATGTAACGGTGGGGCATAGTGTAACCCTCCACGCATGTACCGTAGAAGATAAATGTCTTATCGGTATGGGGGCTGTGGTGTTAGATGGTGCCGTTGTTGGTCATGGCTCTATTGTAGGTGCTCATGCTCTTGTAACTAAGGGTACAATCATTCCCCCGCATAGCTTGGTGCTCGGCTCCCCTGCCAAGGTGGTGAAAACCCTTTCTCCCGAGGTGGAGGAGCAGAACTACCGCCATGCTCTGGGGTATGTTGACCTTGCTCGCGAGTTTGCCGCGAGATGAGCTGCTAATACAAAAAAAGGCGGTGGTAAACCGCCTTTTTTTGTATTGTGCAGGTATGGGTTCATCAGCGCCTGCGGCGACGAGCTGTCAATGCTGCCAAGGCCAGTAGGCTTAAGGTTGCCGTGGTGGGCTCCGGTATGCTTACCCACATGTTATCTTCGCTGTAGATAATGCCGGTGAGCTCCGTGTTGTCGGGCGCAAGGAATACCAGGTAGTCCGACAGGTCGGTGCCTTTTGCAATGGTTTGCCCACCAATGATAAGTGTGCCGACGTTGGCGAATATCGGGGCGCTGCCATCGATTTCTCCCAGCTCAATGCGCTGGCCCTCTCTCAATGTCAGCGTATGGTTATTCATATCGACCGCGGCTCCGATTGATACGGAGCTTGCTTCGCTCAGGTTGAGGTCGGCATCTATCGAAACTCCGGGTGCTGCTGCTGTGAGTAGTGAGATGGTGGTGCTCTGTTGAAGTGTTACTAGGAAATTGCCCTTCACGGTGATGGTGGTGGACGCTGCGAGCGCGGCCTCGTTCTCAAGGGTGAGGTTGTTGAGTTGCAACTCCAATTCGCTGTGAAGGCTTGCGGCGCTGCGCAGGGTTAAATCTGCCCCGGCTTGAATGGCGGCATTGTTGCCGGCTTGGAAGGTATAGCCTGCCGCTGCTACCTCGATGCTGCTTGCGGCTACAGTACCGTTGATGGTAACGGTGCGATTGTCGGCGTGTTCATCAAAGCGCACGGCTCGACCATTGGTAGAGTATGTGTGGTAATGGCCGTGGTGCTCGGTGGCAATGTTGGCGCCGTTTACGTGTACATCCCACCCGGTGGATTCGGTGGGCAGCTCATCTGTGGTGGCGGTTTGCTGCTCCCAAGCGGTGCCTTTGCCATTCCACACCTGGGCCTCGTTGGCAACATCGCTGTACTCAGCAAGCATATTTTGCAGCACTTCGGGCGTGTTGATTTGGGTGATGCCGCTTACATAATATGTATCACCGCTGATGAATGGTGTTGCGTGGGCGGCATCTGTGTACAGTGCCAGTTTCCCGTTTGCGTCTTGGGTTACATACAACTGGGTCAGCTTGGGGGTATAGGTGCCACTTTGTCCCGTGGAGCCCTCAACCCCTTCGTAACTGGGCAAGCGGCAATCATCAGAGTCTGCTATGATGAGCGACTTGATGCTGCCGTCTGCATGGGTGGTGAGTCCATAGCAGGTGAGAGTGTGGGGGCTGCTGCCATTGGTGACATTAAGGTGAGCAATGAGCCCGGCCTCGGTTTGTGTGTAGGTGTTGCCGGATTGCGTAATGCCCAAGGCCGGCAGAAGCGCCGTCTTAAGACTGCTCAGCGAGTCCACTGCCGTGATGGTAGCCGTTTTACCTTCCGGCGTAGATTCCCCTTGGTGCGTGGTGCCGAAGTATTCGCTGTAATAACCACCGGCAGAATCAACCCATGTAAAGAACCAGTCCGTGCCGGTTTTAACCTCGTTGCCCGCGTTGGAGAATCCGCTGTTGTACAACGCTTTCATGACATTCAGACGCATGGGGTCCGTAATAACCGGGCTATTGCTCGGGTTCATCACATTGTACAGTTTGCGAGTGTAGTCAGAGCCATACGGTAAAGCTTTATTCCCCTTGTAGAATACGCCGTAATAGCTTTGCCAGTATTGTATCATGTTGCTTGAGGTATGGGCCCAGCACATCAGGCTGTCGCCATAACTTGAGCCTGCTACCCAGCCTTTCTGGCTGTCATAAAAACGTGTGGAGCTTTGCAGCTCTGTTTTGCCGAAGGTTAACACCCCATTGTAGAAAGTGGCTGTTACCCCATCTGCAACATAACCTTGTGTCAAATTAACGGTGTCTCCAACCTCTGCATGCAGAGGTATTGCGGTGAAGAGCAGGGAAGTGATAAAAAGTGTCTTTTTCACGTAGAAAATAAGGCGCGTTTTGTTTTATCTGTAACTCGCGTTCATCAGCGCCTGCGGCGGCGAGCTGTCAATGCTGCCAAGGCCAGTAGGCTTAAGGTTGCCGTGGTGGGCTCCGGTATGCTTACCCACATGTTATCTTCGCTGTAGATAATGCCGGTGAGCTCCGTGTTGTCGGGCGCAAGGAATACCAGGTAGTCCGTCAGGTCGGTGCCTTTTACAATGGTTTGCCCACCAATGATAAGTGTGCCGACGTTGGCGAATATCGGGGCACTGCCATCGATTTCTCCCAGCTCAATGCGCTGGCCCTCTCTCAATGTCAGCGTATGGTTATTCATATCGACCGCGGCTTCGATTGATACGGAGCTTGCTTCGCTCAGGTTGAGGTCGGCATCTATCGAAACCCCGGGTGCTGCTGCTGTGAGTAGTGAGATGGTGGTGCTCTGTTGAAGTGTTACCAAGAAATTGCCCTTCACGGTGATGGTGGTGGACGCTGCGAGCGCGGCCTCGTTCTCAAGGGTGAGGTTGTTGAGTTGCAACTCCAATTCGCTGTGAAGGCTTGCGGCACTGCGCAGGGTTAAATCTGCCCCGGCTTGAATGGCGGCATTGTTGCCGGCTTGGAAGGTGTAGCCGGCTGCCGCTACCTCGATGCTGCTTGCGGCTACAGTACCGTTGATGGTAACGGTGCGTTTGTCTGCCGCGGCATGGTCATCGAACAGAACGGCACGCCCCTCCAAGGCATAACCATGGTAATATGCGTGGTGCTTTTCATCGATGTTTGCCCCATCAACAAGAATATCCCAACCGGTGGAGCTATCCGCAATTTCACTGTCTACCACATCCACTTGGGTGCTCCATTCTTCCGCGCCTCCGTTCCATACGGCAGCTTCGTCCAAGCTCCGATACTCCGTAAGCATGTTCTGCAACACCTCCGGCGTGTTGATGTAGGATACCTCGCCGATGTAGTAATTACGCCCCGCGATAAACGAGGTGGTGCAAGCCGAATTGCGGTATAACTGAATCTTGCCGTCACTGTTTATTTTAAGGAACAGCTCTTGAGCACGCGCAACATCATCATCTCCATTGCCGACGAGAATGGATTTGAGACTACCATCTGCATTCAGCGTGAATCCGTATGCTGTGAGCATGTGACCATAGGAAAGCGTTTCTCCGCTGCTATTGGTGGTATCGTACCAAATTCCGATGAAAGGCAGCATTCCTTCATTTGTTTGTACGTAACTTTCATTTGCTTGCTTTTCTAAGCCGAATCCTGGAAGTAAGGCTTCTTTCAGTCCTTTGAGGTCGTTGTTTGCAAAAGCACTATGCCCCGCAGATGTGCCCTGTACATCCAGATTCATGTCCTCGATATGCTGAGAATATATAGTAACGAATGAGGACCTAGAATCATTACCGTTGCCGAAATATTCGGAATAATAACCACCAGGGCTTGGTGAGGTAGCGGAATCCCACTTGAAGTACCAGTCTGCTGCAGGTCCGAATTTGCCTCCGCTGTTCCCCCAATTGTTGTAGAAATCTTTGGCAATGTTCAGTTGTTGAGCATTGGGTACTTCTACTACTTCGTTGGAATATGTTATCGATTCGTAATATCCGTTCGGCAACTCTCTCGGTTTGTTGCTGCCGATTTCTGCCATATTGCCACTATCTCTGTAGAATACACCATAGACATCCTGCCAGTATTGCAGGGAATTGCTGGCTGCGTGGGACCAGCACATCAGAGAGTCACCATCAGTTCCATCAGAGTATGGTGTGGTCCATGGACCTCCTTTGTTGCTGTCGTAGAATCTCGTTGATTGTGTTCTGTTGATGGCGGCATACCCGGTTCCGATGCCTGTTACAGTCATGCCTTCGGCAACATAGGTCGCAGAAGAATTACTGACAACCGTATCTCCGGTAGCAGCGAAAGTATGCGGAATTGCCGCGAAAGTTGAGAGCGTAAGAATGAAAAGAGTGCGTTTCATGGCAGAAAGACGGAACTGAGAATCTGACTGTCGGTAAGCATATCAAACAGGAGCGGCAATGCAAGAAAAAAGTTAAAAATGGCAAAAAAACATGCGGAGGATGAAACGGGATTTGCAATATCTTAAAATTTCGGTAAAATGACTCTTCTGTTAGTTGCATAACGAGTTTTTTTGCTGTGCTCTTTTTTTGAGAAGAATTAAGTGTATGTTGAATCAATGACTTATGTTGATTTGATGATAGTTTTTTTGTTGTAGACAAGCGTATGAGACACATTATAACTGCGTTGATGTTGGTAGTCGCCTCACATGGCATGGGGGCGGATACAACCGTCACCACCGAAGAGGTGCAGCAACCTGCTGCGGATAACACCGTGGAAAGCTTTGTAGAGGCACTTTGCTCTGCTTATGAGTTACTGGAGTCTATTACTGATAAATCCGCTGCGGATGCAGCCGCCGGTGAGGTTGCTCAGCGTATGGCCTATTTGCAGGATTGCACAATTGCCGTGCAGTATGTGCCGGAAGAAACCATTGCACCGCTGTTAGATGCAGCAGGCATGACGCCGGAGCGTTTGGATGGAATCTATACTCGGCTTGTTGCAAATAACTTTTACGGTTCTACAGCATTGGCTGAGGCGCTGGGGCGAGAACCCTCTGCCGCAATGCCCAAGGAGAACGCCTCTGCTGAGCTTATTGCCACATTAAGTAAAGAGTTGATGCAGAATCCCGCCGTGGGGGATGTATGCTTGGCCGGAGGTGCCGGGTTTTCTATGGAAACGGCGTGGGTGCTGAGCACGGATCCTTCTAAGCTTTCTGCTATAGATGCTATTATCGGGGCTATACCGGGAGTTGAGATAGAAGACCGCAAGTTGGAAAAAACAGAAGACGGGCGTGCTTACGGGCTGTTTGCACTGTTGGTGCCAAGAGATGGTAAGGCCTACCGAGTGCAAATGTGGTTTGACGCGACACAGTTTTAAGCTGCTTGCAGGAATAAGTCTGCCGCGTTCGATAAATCGGAATTGATGACGGGTAAGCGTTGCGATTGATAAGTCAAAAACGCTTTCACGGATAGCCCGATATTTTAAATTATCGGGGCATGGGTGTGATGTTCCTCAAAATAAAATCTGACAAAGCTTGACAATAGTTGGTATAAGCGTATAATACCGCCCACATGAACGCCGACGAAACAATTAAGAGCACACCGCTGTGTGACAAGCATGTGGCCTTGGGTGCCAAGATGGTACCCTTTGCAGGCTGGAACATGCCCGTACAGTACTCCGGAATTTTAGCAGAGCACCACGCCGTACGAAACGCCTGTGGTGTTTTTGATATTTCTCACATGGGCCAGTTCTTGGTCAGTGGGGAGGGTGCCACAGAGTGGCTTAACAGCATGTTCACCAACAATCTGAATAAGCTGGTGGACGGCATGGGGCAGTACTCCATGATGCTCAACGAAAAGGGTGGTGTGATAGATGACCTCATCATCTACCGGTTGGGCAAGGATGATTTCTTTGTAGTGGTAAACGCCAGCATGATTGATGAGGACTACGCTTGGCTTACCGCCCACAAGCCCGAGGGTATCTCCTTGGTGAACAAGAGCGATGCCTACGTGGGCTTGGCTATTCAGGGCCCCGAGTGTGAGGCCGTATTTGCCAAGATGTGCCCGGGTGTAGAGCTGCCTGTGCGCAACGGTATTCTTCAGTTTGAGGCCGATGGCGATGCCTGCGTGGTATGCCGCACCGGTTACACCGGCGAGAACGGTTTCGAGTTCTTCTGCCCCGCAGAGCAGGGCGTGAAGTGGTTTGAGAAGAGCATTGAGTGTGGTGCGCTGCCCTGTGGTCTCGGCGCCCGCGACAGCCTCCGCTTGGAGATGTGCTACTCCCTCAACGGCTCCGACCTTTCCCCCGAGAAGACCCCGCTTGAGGCCGGCCTTTCCTGGTGCTGCGATTTGACTAAAGATTTCATCGGTGTAGAGGTGTTGCGCGAGCAGAAAGCCGCCGGCCGCCCCACCGCATTGGTAGCTATTGAATACACCGGCAAGGGCGCACCGCCCCGCCACGGCTATGAAGTGCAGCTGCCCGACGGCACCCCGCTGGGTGAGATTTGCAGCGGCGTTCTCTCTCCCTCCTTGGGCAAGGGTATCGCCATGCTGTATGTGCCTGCTGCCCACAGCAAGGTCGGCACAGAGGTGAACGTGGTGGTTCGCGGCAAGGCCGTGCCCGCCGTTATCATCAAGAAACCTTTCCTTAAAAAATAACCCCTGATAACCAAAATACACATTATGAGCAACCCTGCTGATTACAAGTATTCCTCCGAGCACGAATGGATTAGCCCCGCCGTTGATGGCGTGGTAACGCTCGGTATCACCGATTTCGCTCAGGCTGAGCTGGGTGAAGTTGTATACGTTGACCTCCCCTCCGTTGGCGATACCTTCTCCAAGGAGGATTCCATCGGTGCTGTTGAGTCCACCAAGGCTGCTTCCGATATCTACACCCCCGTTTCCGGTGAAATCGTAGAGGTGAACGAGGCTCTCGATGGCGAGCCCAACACCGTCAACAACGATGCTTTTGGTGCCGGTTGGATCTGCAAGATCAAGCTCGATGATGCCTCCGAGCTCGATGAGCTGATGGATGCCGACGCTTACACCGAGTTCTGCAAGTAAAGCTATATACCAAAGCCTTGCGCGTGGTAAGGAGCAGGGGCCTTTGCCCAGCTCGCAAGCCCTCGCAAGGCTTTGCTGCTTTTTTAATTCTTAATTAGTAGCTCAAAAAAATGATTACTGCTCAAACATCTTTTATCCCCCGCCATATCGGCCCCAATGAGGCAGATACAGCCGCCATGCTGGCTGCTATCGGCTTTGATTCTTTGGATGCCATGACGGATGCCATCGTGCCCGCCGACATCCGCCTGAAAGCCCCGCTTGACCTGCCCGCCCCCATGGCAGAGCAAGAGGCTCTTGCCGCCCTGCAGAGCATGCTCTCTGCCAACAAGCCCGTGCGCAGCCTTATCGGCCAGGGGTACTACGGCACGTTTATGCCCGCTGTTATTCAGCGCAATGTGTATGAGAACCCCAGCTGGTACACCGCATATACTCCCTACCAGCCCGAGATTGCTCAGGGCCGTTTGGAGATGCTCATGAACTTCCAGACCATGATTGCCGGCCTTACCGGGTTGCCCATTGCCAATGCCTCCATGCTTGACGAAGGTACCGCCGCAGCCGAAGCCGTGCACCTGTGCGTGAGCGAGAAGCGCAAGAGCGACACTTTCTTTGTGGCAGATACCTGTTTCCCCCAAACAATCGATGTTATCCGCACCCGTTGCGAGACCACGGGTGTAAACCTGATTGTGGGCGACTGGAAGAGCTTTGACCCTGCCTCTGTACCCACCTTGGCCGGTGTGCTCGTGCAGTACCCCGACAACTTGGGCGCTGTGGAGGATTATGCCGCCTTCTTTGAGAAGTGCCATGCCGCTAAGGTTCTTTGCTGCGTTGCTGCAGACCTGATGGCTCTCACCGTACTCAAGGAGCCCGGTGCCTTCGGCGCAGACGTATGCGTGGGCACCACACAGCGTTTCGGTATCCCCATGGGCTACGGTGGCCCCGCCGCCGCTTACATGGCTTGCACAGATGCCCTCAAGCGCAAGCTGCCCGGCCGCTACATCGGCAAGTCCATTGACAAAGACGGCAAGCCCGCCTACCGCCTTGCTTTGCAGACCCGCGAGCAGCACATCCGCCGCGAGAAGGCTACCTCCAACATCTGCACGGCTCAGGTGCTTACAGCTCTTCTCTGCACGTTCTACGCCATGTACCAAGGCCCCGAGGGCCTCAAGAATGTGGCTACAACGGCTCACCGTTTGGCTGCCGGTTTTGCTTCTGCCGTTAAGGCTGCCGGTTACACGGTGCCCGCTGTAGACTTCTTTGACACCGTTGCCGTTGTTGCCCCCGGCAAGGCAGATGAGCTTGTTGCCGCTGCTCTTAACGCCGGCTACAACATCCGCAAGGTGAATGCCGATACCGTATCCGTCTCCTTCGACGAAACCACGACCGATGCCGACCTGAACGCTCTTTGCGCCGCATTGGGCTTGCCCGTGGCAGAGGTGCCCGCCGCCCCCGTATGGGCTGCGCAGTGGAACCGCAGCAGCGCTTTCTGCGCAGAGACTTGCTTCAACTCCTTCCACTCCGAGACGGAGATGATGCGCTACATCCACACCCTTGAGTGCAAGGACCTTGCCCTCAACGAGGCTATGATTCCGCTGGGCTCTTGCACCATGAAGGCCAACTGCGCCTCCATCATGATGCCTATCACCTGGGCCGGTGTAACAGAGCTGCATCCCTTTGCCCCTGCCGACCAGTGCCAAGGCATGCGCTCCATGCTCGAGCAGCTTAAGCAGTGGCTTGCCACGGTAACCGGTTTCCACGGTGTATCTCTGCAGCCCAACTCCGGTGCTGCCGGTGAATTTGCCGGTCTTCTTACCATCCACCGCTACCAAGTAGCCCAAGGCCAAGGCCACCGCAATGTGTGCCTTATCCCCAACTCTGCTCACGGCACCAACCCCGCCTCTGCCGCTATGGCCGGCTTTACCTGCGTGCCGGTTAAGTGCGACGATAAGGGCAATATCGATGCCGAGGACCTCAAGGCTCAGGCAGAGAAGCACCGCGATAACCTTGCCGCCCTCATGGTAACTTACCCCTCCACCCACGGTGTGTACGAGAGCGGTGTGGCAGACCTCTGCCGCATTGTTCACGAGAACGGTGGTCAGGTATACATGGACGGCGCCAACATGAACGCCCAGTGCGGCCTTACCAACCCCGGTACCATCGGGGCAGACGTATGCCACCTCAACCTGCACAAGACCTTTGCCATGCCCCACGGCGGCGGTGGTCCCGGTGTAGGCCCCATCTGCTGTGCAGAGCACCTTACCCCCTATTTGCCCGGCCACATTTGCGATGGTGAGCAGGCTCACTCTGCTGTTTCCTCTGCCGAGTACGGCTCCGCCGCCATTTGCCCCATCACGTGGATGTACCTGGCCATGATGGGCCACGAGGGCCTCAAGCGTGCTTCTCAGATGGCTATCCTCAACGCCAACTACATCGCCAAGCGCCTGGAGAACCACTTCCCGACCCTGTACGCCGGCGCCAACGGTTTGGTGGCTCACGAGTGTATCCTCGACACCACCATCATGCTCCGCAAGAGCCACCTCTCTGTGGATGACATGGCCAAGCGCCTCATGGACTACGGCTTCCATGCCCCCACCATGAGCTTCCCCGTGCATGATACCCTCATGGTAGAGCCCACCGAGTCTGAGAGCAAGTACGAGCTCGACCGCTTCATCGATGCCATGATTGGTATTCACGGTGAAATGGAGGCCGTTGCCAACGGCTCTGTGCCTGCCGATGACAATGTGATGGTGAACGCCCCGCACACGGCTTTGGCTGTGACCGCCGATGAGTGGAACCACGCCTACACCCGTGCTCAGGCTGCATACCCTGCCGCTTGCCAGCGCCTGCACAAGTTCTGGCCCTCTTGCTCTCGTGTTGAGAACGCTTGGGGCGACCGCAACTTCTGCTGCACTTGCGATACCCTCGCCGAGCAGCAGTAATAAGCATAGCTTACAGCTCAATTACAACCCCGTTCGCCCTTGGGCGAACGGGGTTTTTAGTACGACCGACGCGATATGCGCACTGCGGTGAAAGTCCGCGCGGAGCCGCGATGATGCGGAATCCCAGACCTGAAGAACAACTGCGGGGAGGTAACGAACCGTGGAAAAGGAAGTTCGAGGGGAAATCCCGACTGTA
>JAZNGY010000153.1:0-2321 GCA_045576695.1 Akkermansia sp. | reverse complement strand
TCTATTATTGCTTGTTTGCTCATTTTGAGTGACATGTGTATATGTTAATACCTGATTTATGAGGCATCCAGCTTTTCACGTGTCAGCCAAACTCGTGGGAAGTGTCAGTTCGGTGACTGTTTTTTTGAGGCAATGCGACCTAATGCGTTTGCCCTGCCCATGCGTATGAATATCTTGACTTCATGACACGGGGATACTATAATAGGCTTGTACCCAACTTACTTTCACATGTCATTATATAAACTGCTGGATGATGGTCGATATGTCGGCTGCACTAATTCTCGTGAGCGTTGCGCATGCTTCAACAAACAGGAAAACCTGACTATGTCTCTTTTGTGCAGAGAATCTGATGCAGGCTTGCACTTAATTCTTAAAATAGGGGACGATATTGTTCCTGCACATCAATATTCACTGCCTGACTATTTAATTGAACGTATCACTTTTTGGAATACATGGGCGAGTGATGAATTTGTTTATCAATATGAACGCATAGAGTCAGCCATGTACGGGCTGGAGGCGTATGCAATTTCTATCGCTGCCGACATTTCCGCCTGTTTCCCCAATTATTTTGTGGATTACTGCGGCCTTCCTGTACACGATGAATGGGCTACACGAGAATACGCGTTGAAACATAGCGACTTTGGCCGAAACTGGGATAACAAGTTTCCACCTGTTCCTACTGAATGGTCATATAATCGCACGATGAAGAACCTTGTGCGGTCGGTGACTGCCAGCCCATGTGAAGTGCCTCCGCATGGCTTCGTAATGCATCATGATTTGGACTACGGCATAAGTGAGTTTCATTACGACCCCGCAAGCCTACCTTATCGATGGCTAGGCTATGAAGAATCTATTCGCATAAATGAAAGTGGCGGGTATCCTATATGGTTAGTTCGCCATTGCTCGCGAATGGAAATCATGCATAATATTGAGCTGGAGTATCCATTTGATGATACACCTAGTTCCTGGCGTTCCTCAGATTTTATTCACTCTTTTCTATTTGATGCCATTTCTGTCGATATCGCTCGCTTTAGTAAACGGGTTGTTCCCATTTCATCCTCTCCTCGCTATGTGACAGGAAACGCATTGCTGGAACTAGTGACAAGATTAAGGTCAGAGAAGAATGAAAGAAAGGGTTCTAATCAATCTGACGAAATAATTACATCAAGCGACCCTGAATTAATCTCTCAGAAAGTATTCCGTGCTATAAAAAATGGGGATGATGTAGTATTACGTCAACTATTACATCCGGGAGGCCGCAGTAACTTTGTTGGAGATTTTGGAGGACAAGTTCCTATTCATTTTGCTGCTAAAAAAGGCCAACTCGAATGTATTAAGGTGTTGCTAGAACATGGAGCAGATATTCATTATGAAGACGATGAGTGCGAAACGGCCATTACATTAGCCTCATTATTTGGTCATACGGAATGTGTGCGCTATCTTCTCAGACAAGGAGCAAACGTAAATGATTGTGCCGTGGATGGCACACCTCTCATATATTCCGCTGAACGAGGGAATATTGAATGTATAAAACTACTTTTGGATCGTGGAGCAAATGTAAATGAACGCGTCAGTTACGGAATAACCGCATTAAGGCAAGCTATACTTTCCGGTTCTGTATCATGCGTGAAGCTTCTGGTTGAACACGGAGCTAAGGTTTCCACAGTAGCTGACTCCTCAGGCTTCGATGAAATGATGTGGGCTGTACTAGAAGGCAGCGAGCAATGCATACAGCTGGTGCTTGCAGCCGGTGGTAAGCCAGATTATGTCGAAAAGTACCGAGAAATTGCTCTTCATGATGCAGTAAATAATGATAACGTAAGGCTTGTTCGCGAGTTACTTTCGCAAGGCGCAGATGTCAATTTCAAAAATGCTGAAGGTGAGACAGTTTTATTCCGTGCGCTACGATACGCTACTCCTTGCAAATGTTTACCCGACATTCTTGCTGCGAAGCCGGACGAAACCATCAGAAATATGCGTGGTCACACCGCATGGGAAAAAGCTGCAATAAACGGAGCAATACACGGAAGCCGAATGTCTGTTAAGGAATTACGGAACATGCCGTTTGCTGAAATAGAAGAAAAAGGCACCTCTACCTGAGTGGATGCGTTTTGACTATGTTTAGGTTTGCGGTTGATAGATGGATGCAAAAGCCCTACAACTTTCAATTTATCGGGCAGATTGATGTGATGCTGTGAGCGTAGCGAACCAAATTTAAGAGCCCCGTGATAGCGGGGCGACGGACCAGTAGCCACGTGGTGTAGCTGCGTCAGCAGCGGAACCCGTGGTAGTGGTAGAAAAGAATCTCGGAGCCCGAAGCA
>JAZNGY010000152.1:0-9308 GCA_045576695.1 Akkermansia sp. | reverse complement strand
CGAAATCCGGTCACAGGCAAAACGAAAAAGAAATACGACAAAGCACGCACTCCGTACGAAAGAGTCATGGAACAAATGAAAGACGGGGCAAGGAAAAGAAACCTTGTAGCCCTGAGGGAATCTCTCGATCCCATCGAATTGCAGGAAAATATCCAAAAATCCCTAAAAAGACTCTTCCACCTCATGACCCCCGAGAATAATTTATGAAGCCTTCCCCCCATTCCGGCGAATTTTTCTGCCCCAAAATGCCGACTCGCTACGCTCGCTGTCATTTTTGGGCAGAAAAATGGTGGATTTGCCTTGTTTTTTAGTCAATTATCCGCTAGAATTTCGGTGACCGCAATTTTGAGGCATCCACTTTTCGGTGACTGTTTTTTTGAGGCAATACGTGTATTGCCTCTACTCCGGCTCAAAAGAACACCGTTTATTCTTTTTCCAATATCTCAACTATTACCTCATGACTTTTTTATGATATTCCCTGCGTGGCCTGCGGCAACTTCAGTACAATAAACCTCTGCGGTGCGTCCCATAGCATCCTTGGCACAGGCATCCGTTCCGATGGCTATCAAAGTCTTACACTCCTGCGTATTGGTGCATGAGTGCAAATTATCGACATGAAGAGAAAGAACGCATAAACTGAAATTTGTGAATTACGAATTGAAAGTTCGGCTCGCCAAACGCCAATTTATCAACCGAAATATTTAACAGAGCAAAACATTATTATCCGTCAAAATAATCGCCTCTACAAAACAAATCAGGTCCCATTATGCAAACTGAAGAAGCAGTTGCATAATTTGAGAGATATATACAAGTCTTTTTCTCGGATTTTTTTCATAATCTTTATAAATTTACCATCTCACGTACTCTCAGCCTCCAAAACAGCAATTGCACAAATCATTGATTTTAGAGCAATAAGCAATCCGACACAAACCTACAAAGCATTAATTATGCAACCACGCCCGGCTGTTTGAGAAATCTCTTTTCTAATGAGAATGCAAGAAAAAAAAGTTTTTTTCCTTGAAAATCAAAAAAATAAAACACATTGCATATATAGGAAATAAGGGACATTTGTTGTTTTTTTATGATTCAACATTATGACAATCAATAGGCCTATGCGTATATCATTAGAAAAGAGATAATCTACAAGCAGCGCGACAACAACCATGAGTGAAACATTAAACATTGAGCAAATGGGAATTATTATATTACTGGTTATAACAGGTATACTGTTTGCTCGTTTTTTTACATGGTTTATCGGATTTTTAGCAGCTTTATCGCTGGGGGTTGTAGCATTTTGGATTTTCGGAGCCGCAATCCCCGGCAATGATTCCGGAAAACTATGTGAAATCGATATAAAAAACACCACAGATCCGGAGGAATATTACAAAAAATTAAACTCTAATACCAATTCCGACACAAAGAAAGCCCCCAAGTGCTTTGAGACATGGGAGAACGGGCGACTGGTAAAATACGTTGTCTTTGCCGAAAGCAAACGAGAAAAATGGGGTACGAACAACGGAAAATGGGTCAAATTGACTGAAGAGCGCTGGGATAAGCACGCCCGGAAGTGGGTACCGTATATCACTCATAAATATTAAACACACATATCATCATCAACAATATACCCAATTAAGATTATGTCATTTCTTTGGTTTATTGCATTCATAACGATTCCCGTGGGCTGGTTAGCCATGCAAATGGGGTTCGAAACAATCGGGACCTACGCCTTTGCGATTGGCATCGGTGCTATCTTACTCAGCTTCATCATCGGAGGCACAAAAGATTAACTTCTTAAACATCATATGAAAAATTACATAAAATCACTGATATTATTACCATTAGCGCTTGTAAGCATGGGATTAGTTTCATGCAATGAAGGAAACCAAGAACAAGCAGATTCAATCCTCAGACAATGCCTGATTCTTGATAAGAAAAAAATCAGGCTCATGGAAGGGCTCTCTAAATCGAACGCCGACTATACGGCAGCAGAGCTTGAAAAATTAGGCAAGGAGTACGAAAAACTCGTATTATCACTCCCGGCCTTCTCAGGGAAACCAAGCAAGAAAGCCAAACAGGAATACATAGAGGGATTGCGCGGTCTGAAACGCAGATACGATAGCATCCCCAAATACAGGATTAAGGAGATGGAAGAAATTGCAGAAAACCACCCACGTTTATCTATTGCCGTCAGTAAAGTCTCATCCGTAGGTAATAGACTCATCAGAAAAGCCGGCATCACAGAAAGCGACGTCACACCATAACAAATATAAATATATGGGAAGAAGATATATTATCACAGAAGTAGACTCAGGCGGCAACAATGGTTGTGGCTGCCTGATTTTACTCATCATCATCATTTGTGCTATGCGCTATTTCGGATAAAGAAAGACGCGTTTTCGTGCAGGACTTATGCATATTTTGCAGGAACGACATCACCGACAGAGTTCTGATATTCAGTCCCACACAAAAACACATATTCGAATATCATGCAAATAACGCATATCTTAGCTCAGCTCGGGGCGATATCATTAGATAACGTCATTGCTGTATTAGCAATGGTAGGTACATGCGTTGTCTTATCTCATTGGTGTTCTAAGCTCATCGGCTTGCTTACCATCGCAGTCATTGCCCTCTGTGCATTTAACCTCAGAAAAAACATCTTCTCATCGGATGATAATGGGAAAATGTGTCCGATTATGGAAAATGCTCAAACAGCAAAAGAAATGCACAATAAAGCTAAACGTTACTCGAGCGAATCCGGGCAAGAGGCACCTACACCGCACCATACAGAAGAAGAAGCACCTTTCTCTGAACAAACGACCTTAAGCGGCCACATCAGTAAAACCGGTCCTGAAGGACATGTAAAATGGGTCTACTCAAACGGTAGAAAAATTAAATATATCTATAAAAACGGAAAATGGGAACCGGAAAAGCTCCGCCCCTTAGAACGAGATGCTAAGAAATTCAGCGGGCAGATTTGGAAATCAGAATAATCACTTCTAACCTAACATAACATATGATAAAACTCACATTTATTGCAGCAATTGTTGCCTTCTCAGCAAGCTTCACACAAGGAGCAACAGCCCTGACTAACGAAGATTATTTTAAGAAAGGCATGAAATTATCCAAAAACAAACAGGAAGAAAAAGAAGTTCTTTATATCAAGGCAGCCGAAACTGGCTCCGCAAACTACCAATTATGGCTGGCCAATAAATATCACTTTGGAGCAGATGGATTCAAACAATCAGACAAGGATGCAGCTAAATGGTTTCTCAAAGCGGCCGAACAGGGACACCCGGAAGCCATGATGCGCTACGCTCAGTACAAGTTAAACGGATGGGGAGTACCCCAATCTAATCAAGAGGCACTGAAATGGTTCAAAAAAGTAGCTACCTATGACTACGACGTATCGAGACTGTCCGATAAAGATGACGCCAAAAGCTGTGCGGCTGAAGCCCAATTTATGATAGGTATCATATATGCCTATAAATTAAACGATTATTCACAAGCGGAATATTGGATACAGCAATCCGCAAACAACGGGTATATAAAGGCAAAGGAATTCATGAAAGAAATTTCAAAACATAAGTAAAAAGATTCGGCTTATTCTACTACAATATACTGTCGACAGAAGAAGCCATAGGCATGGTAGTTTTTTAATTATCGGCTGTGGCTTCATTCATTACCCCACAGAATAACCATGTCCAAAACATCAATTTTATTATACTAATGAATACCCCTACATCACAACCTATCTATACCTCTGCAAATGCCGTATGGCAACTCGCCACGCTCATGCTGAGTTCTATCGGGATAATTTATTTCCATATTGAAAGCATGATAAGTTGGGGTCCGAATCTAATACCAGGCTTCGACATGTTCATTTACGAGGAAGGTAAAGAAGCTTTTATGAACAACTGCAGATTATTGAGCGGATTCTTCGGTTGGATAATAACATGGAATATAATTATCATTGGTATATTATGTTGTACATTTTGTTTAGAACCAATAAAATTTTCTCTTTCAATAGTAAAGAAAGTTCAACAATCCATAGGCGTAATAGTGATGCATCTTCCCGCAACTTATTGTATAAGCTGCGATTTCAGAGACATTAAGTTAATAGAATCCGACATAGTAACTCTTGTCGTTCTAGCCGGTGTAACATGGATTGGGTGGCGGATAACGGCCTCCGGATGCCAAGAATAACTCAACAACAGCGGATAAAACGTCTAAATGTCTGATACAGCTAACCACGACAACGCGCTGCGTATAGTTTTGACAATCTTGGGTAACTTGTGTCTGGTTGGATTGTTGGTAGTAATGTCATCCGGTAGAGATCAGGAGATATTATTACAAGAATTACTACCTTGTGCTATTATATCCGCATGGGGCACAGTCGCCATCATGTACCTGAAGGGATGGCTGAGTTCAAGCACCGACACGTTGACAAGCGGTAAAATAGCTATACAGATTATCGGAACCATATTTCTTCATATTGCATCAACAGCTATTGTTATTTTCGGTTGGCAAACACCTTTATCAACAATAACAACAAATATAACAGAAGCATTCCCATTCATGGGTACTGCTGCATTCTTCGGCTTCATAGGAGCATATCTTCTAAATGAAGGAACGTAACATTTTTCCACTCTGAGACATGACCAACATCAGCAGAAAATCAGCACTCCACAAACTGGCAGAACGAGGAATACACTCTGCCATGGACTATGCAATAGAAATGCAAAAAGCCGCAGTTCATGGAGATATACAGACTCTGAGATTGCTGATAATAGCCGGTGCGAATATCAATGGCACAAAAGAAGGAGGGACACGTCCTTTGGCGTGTGCTATACTTGGTGGACGTGATCACTGTGTAGAATTTTTACTCAAATCACCTGCAATCAATCCTAATTTAGCTGATACAGAAGGCATTACGCCCTTAATTACCGCCATTTTAGCAGAACAGACCGAATGTCTCAAAAGATTATTGGCATCCCCAAAAGTTGATGTTAATCAAGCAGTCTCACCCAACGGAGCAACACCGCTATTCCATGCTCTTTTAACGTCTGACATAACGATATTAAAACTGCTATTGGCGCATCCCTCGATAGATATCAATAAAACGGACAACGAAGGTTACACTATACTCTGCCATGCATTAGGCAAAGAGCAAGGCAATCCTAAAATTATACAGGAGTTGCTTTCCGTCTCCGATATTGATGTTTTTAAACATCCAAAAGATTCACTCTCCCCTTTGGAAACAGCAGTCGCCTACAATCATCAGGCAAGTCTGGGATTACTTTTAAAACACATCAACAGTAAACTTTCAGTTAAACAGTTTCAATCTCACTGCCGTGAGCTCATATCATTTGCAAAATCTCATCGCAGACGTAAATGTGAGCAGATTATCAGTGACTTTCTGACAAATCAAAAACAGGAAGCAAGCATAAAAAACACGTGTATTCCCCGTTCAGCTTCTGCTAATCAGGAAGAGGCGCTGATGCAAGAGTTAAACCAACTCATAGGATTAAAAGCGGTAAAACAAGAAGTGTCAGAGCTGATTCATATGCAAGCTATGATACAACGGAGGAGAGCCAGAGGATTGAAAACCGGCACGATGTCGAATCACTTGGTCTTTTCCGGCAACCCCGGTACAGGCAAGACAACTGTTGCCAGATTACTGGCAAAAATATATCACCGCATTGGATTACTGGAAACGGATAAAGTCACGGAAGTTGACCGGTCCGGCTTGGTGGCACAATATATTGGGCAAACAGCCATCAAAACCATGAATGTGATTAATGAAGCCATGGGCGGCATTCTTTTTATAGATGAGGCATACACACTTACGCGAGGCAACAAAAAAGATTCTAATGATTTTGGGCAAGAAGCCGTTGACACCATTCTGAAAGCAATGGAAGATTACCGAGATAAATTCATTGTCATCGTGGCCGGATATCCGGATTTGATGCAGGAGTTTATAGACTCTAATCCCGGCTTGGAATCGAGATTCAACACATACATCCATTTTGAGGACTACACCCCCGATGAATTACTGCAAATATTCATCAGCATATGCCACTCAGAAGGTTATACGCTGAATCCCAGCGCTGAAGGAGCATTAAAACAAGCACTTCACAATATTTATCATAAACGTGATAAAAACTTTGCCAATGGCCGTGATGTACGCAACCTTTTTGAAAAAGCCATACGTAAACAAGCAAGTCGATTGTATCATATTGACTCCCCGACAGATGCTCAACTGGGGGAATTGACGCTAAGTGACCTCACCTTGTCATAGTAGTCTTAGTATAATATCCGATAAATATCGGAATATGTGTTTACGAAAAATTTTCCTTTATGTTCACACCCGGATTCGCCAGCAGTAGCGAGTAACACACACACCGAATTTTAATTTATTGAGCCGTTATATTAATCAAGCCGGGTAATTCTTTACTTTTTGGTAAAGAACGCCCGCTGTTTGGCAGATATGGGCATGCCGGCAAGCTCCATGGCGCGCAGCATTTCCTCCCACAACTCGCGGCGCTCCCCTAAATCGTTGGTGCGTAATAAATAGCTGGGGTGATGAGTCACAATAACGGGTATACCGCAGAATTGCCCGCCATCTCGGCGATAATCTGCCAGCGGCAACTCCCCACGCTGCAAAAGGCCGCGCGCTGCCACTATACCCAAGGCAACAATAACACGCGGTTGCACTAAACGAGCTTCAAGCTCGACCACGGAAGCCGAGAAGCGGATTTCTTTTTCGGAAGGGGCGCGGTTATTGGTTGTTTGGCGCGGCAACAGCGGACGAAACTTGACCAGGTGCGTGGTATACACCTGCTCGCGAGCAAGCCCCATAGCTTTAAGAATGCCGTTAAGTTTTTCCCCCGCTTCACCACTGAAAGGCCGCCCGGCGCGTTCATCGTAATAATTAGGAGCATCGCCCACAAACATGATGGAGGCCTGCCTGTTACCCTCGCCTAACACGACCTTTTCGCGCAGGGTTTTCAGCTCTCTCAACGGCCGCCAAGTGGGCAACATGCGCTCCATATTACCCCATACTTCTTCTGCATTACTGCCACCGGGACGGAAAAACGGCACTTCCTCCTCATGAAACTCTGCGGCGGGGGCAGCTGAATCATCCGCATGCAGCGCGGAGCGCAAATCGCTGATACCCTCCACTGCTTCAACCGGTGCGGCGGGGGCAGGCGCGTTTTCTTGAACGGGAGCCGCAGCAGGCACGGCAACGGCGGCAGGTGCCGGTGCAGCAGCGGGCACACGTGCGCCGCGGCGGGCAGCCAGCATCCACGCGCGCAGAATACCGCGTGCAGATTCATCCACAGGCAAGCGCTCCACACCTTGGTCTTGCAAGGTGTGCAGATAATTGAGCACTAATTCAGCCGTTGTCATTGTTCCTATATTGCGGTACAAAGGTTCGCTCCTATTTAAACAAAGAAGAAGAAAATTTGCAAGCGTTATCTGAAGTGATTGACAAGATAGCCGAAGAAGAGTAAAATGCGGCAATACGGATGACACACGTATGGACATGGGCAAAAACTTTGCTGGCACTATTGATATTACCATTAGTGGCAGCGGGCGGTAGTTTATGCATCTGCCCCTGCCACCATGAGACGGTATACAGCAGCACACCATGCAGCTGCCGGCAAGAGCGTATGCACCAAGGGGAGCACCAACAACACCAATGCCCCCATATTGAAACGGAAATGCAGCCAACCTCCGGCCACGTTGCGGTGCCCCATTTTGATAAAGCCGTGTGCATAGTGGCAGAACCCCCGGGATTTTATTACAGCAAAGAGCTGCCGCATCATCACGTAGCGCTCACCATGGCGCGCGCAAGGCTATGGGACCCACCGGATACCCGTACCCTGCCACTTTTGATTTAAATACCCCGCCAACCACAACGCGTCGGCTTATCCCCGGCCTGCGGCAAAGCGGCGTTTACTTTTTTTCGGCAGGCAGTCCCATTTAACTATACATACCTCAAAACAAATGAGAAAACACATCTACACGGCCGTCATAAGCATTTCGGCACTGAGCAGCTGCGTATCATACCAAGAAGCCCCGGTAAACTTGGCGCACGACACCGCTGAGTGGGCGCAAATATCTGATTCTCTATGCAAAAACAAGCAACTGAGCCGCGAGCAAATGCTTGAAATAGGCTTATTGCTCAACCGAGACCTCAACCAAGCCCGTCTCAAGTTAGCTAAAAGCACCTCTGTGGCAGAGTTTGCCGGGCTGTGGCAAGACCCCACCATCTCTTTTGAGCTAGAACGCGTATTCGGCGAGAATATCACCAACAATGCCGTTTCGCCCGGCTTAACCCTGCCGGTAACAGGGCTGCCCGGCTTGGCTGAAAAGATTGCAGAACAATATAAAGAAAGCGACTACTGGGATATGCGCGCAGCAGAGCGGCGTTACATGGCAAATTTGGAAAGCCTGCGCCACCGCATTATGGTAACGCATGCCAAGCTGGGTGTCATGAAACATCGCCTTGACGTGCTGGAAGAAGAGCAAAAGAAAATTACCGGTCTGCATGAACTGGGTGAGGTAGATTTTGCCGCCTTTCAGGTGGCAACCCAGCGCTATAACGACACGCGCCGCGAATACATGGAGCTGGAATCCGAGCACCTGCGCCAACACAATGAGCTTATTGAAACGCTTGGCTTACACCCCGCCGTGGGTGACATTGAGTTGAGTGGGCATTTACCCAAAGGCGTACCCGCTACCGTGGCCGCCCCGACACCGGACACGCTGTTGAGCTCGCCCGTTATCTTATCCATGCAAGCGGCCTACGGTGCCTCAGAAACTGAGTTGAGAGCAGAAATTCGCCGCCAATACCCGGAGCTTGGCATTACCCCGCTTTATGCAAGAGATGGTGGTAATGACAAGGTATCGCTGGGGCTGTCGATTTCTCTGCCGATATGGAACCGCAACCGAGAGGCCATTGCAAAGGCTACGGGCGACCGCGCCATCAAGCAGGCAGAACTGATTACGGAATGGAGAAAACTGATTCAACAAGCCACTCTATTAGACAAGGAACAACAACTGCTACACAGCCATTGTGCCACTGAGTACAGCCGCTTGGCGCAACTGGACAATGCAGCAGACCACCAAGAGAAGCTTTTTGAACTGGGTGAAACCTCCATCCTCGAATTAGCGGAATCCCGCCACGTTGCCTACGAAAGACGATTGGCCTACTTAGACTGTTTGGCAGAGCTGTTGGTAACTCGCAGCAAAATTCAATACCTGAACCCCACTTTTAACAGACAATGAAACTTTCTTAT
>JAZNGY010000151.1:0-13899 GCA_045576695.1 Akkermansia sp. | reverse complement strand
ATCTGCATGGATAACGCATGGCTGCGGGCAGAGGGATATATCTCGTTTTATCAACTCCTCAAACGCTGATTGGAAACCGCCGTATGCCATAAATGGCACGTACGGTGGTGTGTGAGGGGGCGAAAGCCCCCTACACGATTTATGGGAGCCTACCCCGCCAAATACAGTGGTGGTGAGACGGTGTGCATCGGTGACATTGCCGAGCTCCGCTTGCCCGATGGCCGCGTGCAACAGGTGCGCATCGGCACGCTGGATTATTTGTTGAATCAAGAGGTATTGTTCGGCCGCTTGCCGCAGGCAGACTTCCCCATGCTGCACCTGTTTACCGAGCTGCATACCCCTGCTTGGCATGGTGTGATGGAATACCCGTCGGTGCCCATGAACCCGGCAGATATGCGGTTGATTCGGCGCTCTGACAAGATTTTTTACAATGATGGGCGAGAGATGCTGCTCGGCGATATTGTTTGGGATAGCGGCATGCATCAGCTGCTGCGCTTTGAGGGTGTTTGGCGCAAAGATAACCCTGAACACGCTTGGTATTTTGAGCTGAACCCGGATTCTGCTTTTGTGCTCAGTTTCGACTCTTATGCCCCCGACAGCTTCGGTTATATTTGTGACTATGCCGATGCCGAGGGGCACCGCACTGCCGGGATGGATCACCTCATTTTGGTAGAGCGAGCCCCCCGCGCTGCCACTACGGAATAAAAACGGTATTTTTACCGTGCTTACTGTGTTTTTGGGGGAGGGAGAAAATCTCCCGATGGTGAAAAGTCCCTTGGGTTTTTGCAACGGTAAGGGCGAAAAGTCCCTTGGGTTTTTGCAACGGTAAGCGTGAAAAGTTCCTTGGGTTTTTGCAAATTGGTATTGACAATGAATAAAAAACGAATATACTGATTTTTGAGGAGTGAAACAATGAAAAGAAACGCCATAGAACAGCTTAAAAAGTGGAAAGAAAATCCGCGCCGAAAGCCTTTGTTGTTGTTGGGTGCACGCCAAGTCGGCAAGACTTGGCTGATGAAGGAATTCGGCCGTCAATGTTTTGAGCAAGTCGCGTATGTGCGTTTTGATAACAGTGCGCGTGCCCGCGATTCATTCAGTAAAGATTTTGATATCCCGAGATTGTTGGAAACGATTTCCATTGAGGGTAAATGCCGTGTATCCCCGGATAATACCCTGATTATTTTGGATGAGATACAGGAATGTCCGGCGGCATTGACCTCTTTAAAGTATTTTTGCGAGGAAGCAAGAGAATATGCCATCATAGCTGCCGGTTCTTTATTGGGGGTGGCAGACCATGTGGGTACCGGCTATCCCGTCGGTAAGGTGGACCGCATGGATTTGTACCCTGTGAGCTTTATTGAGTTTTTGGCCGCAACCGGCAATGAGCAGTTGGCAGAATTATTGCAAAAGCGGGATTGGCTGTTGATTAATCATTTTGCGGATGCATATACGCGCTGGTTACGCACTTATTTTTATGTGGGGGGTATGCCGGAAGCCGTGCAGGCGTATGTGGCTACATCTGATTTTGAAGAAGTACGCCGCGTGCAGTTGGACTTGCTGAGTGGTTATCGAGGTGATTTCAGCAAGCATGCTCCGGCAGAAAGTTTGCCTAAATTGAATATGGTGTGGGATTCTGTGCCACAGCAGCTTGCTAAAGAAAACAAGCGTTTTGTGTATGGAGAGGTGTACAGCGGGGCCCGCCGTAAAGCATTGGAAATACCCTTGCGCTGGTTGCAAGATGCGGGGTTGATTACTGCCGTGCCTCGGGTCAAAGTTCCGCGTTTGCCCATGTCATCTTATTGGGAGAGCGGAATCAGTAAAGTGTATACGCTGGATGTAGGCTTGCTGGGGGCTCTTTCTTTGCTGGATGCCGGAACCTTGCTGGAGGGTGATGATGTTTTCCTCGAGTTCAAAGGGGCGTTGACGGAGCAATTCGTGCAGCAAGAGCTGCGTGCATCTTGCGCTTTGGCTCCCTGCTATTGGGCCAGCGAAGAAAAAAATGCCAAGGCCGAGGTGGATTTCCTCTGTGCCGTGGGGGGCGGTATCGTGCCCATAGAGGTGAAATCTGCTGCTCATACCCAGGCAAAAAGCCTCATGGTGTATTGTCAACGCTTTCAGCCTAAAAAAGCAGTTCGTACCTCGTTGCGTCCATATTCCACTTCAACACTGGCGTTCAAAAATCCTCAATTCAAGCATGAATCATGCTTGCTTACCGAGCTGCCGCTCTTTGCTGTTTCTGCGTTGAAAGCGGAGCTGAGCCCCACCCATTCTACAGCTGCGCTTTAATGGGCCGGGTCGGCCGGCGGTGGGACTGTTTGCTGCTGTACGTGTACTTGGGATATGGCGGGTGCCACACAAACAACACCCAATGCGGCGTTGCCGACTATCATGGTAGGCAGGTCAATGCATACAGCGGTTACGGCAGCCAAGGGGTAGGCATACAGGGCATGCCAATCCGTATGCACCGGGCCATAGCCTTCGTCCTCTAAGTTGAGCGATTTGCTGTATTGAATGGTAACAGGCTTGGCCCCGGCCGGTAATTCCTTTAAAAAAGGTGCATCATATTTCGGCCTGTAGCCAAATATCAGGGAGCCATCCCGGCATTTTACAATCTCTGCCTTACGCCATCCGTATTCAACTTTTGCCCCGTTGATTAATTTCATATCTGAGCCGGCTCCGCCCAAGAACGTCAGGCATACCTGCGGCAGGTAATAGCGCTCTCTCGCCAACGTTTTTACGCATGGTTCATAGTAATCGTCACCTACTTGCATGAGGGTAATGCTCTTATCCGACTTTTGCTTTTTAGGGTTGATGGCGTGTTCGTATTTGCGTTGGCAAATGGTAGCCTCTTGGTATTCGCCCCATGACATTACCGCACGGTAATTTTGGCTCAGGCAAGAGCAGAGAGCAGTGCAGACCATGGCGGCTGTAGCGAAGTGTTTTAACATGTATGTATTGTAACATAAAAAAAAATCAATGTCTAGCATAAATGTTTGCTCTTGCTTTTTGAGCAGTGCATGAAACGGCGGATGTTGGTGTTGGCTCCGGTATTTATGCCATATTTGAATAAAAAGTAATGCTGCTAAGGTTACAGCCTCGCTGCGCTATCTACATTTCTGTGTTCGTGTTGGTTTGCGATGCTTCCGCTACTCGATACAGTTGCCGCAGGTGATGGCGCTGTGGAATGATGTGGCGTGGTGCAGCCGTACGGATAATGATTTGCCCATAGCGGCGATGTCGGACTGCATGTGGAATCTCAAGTACATCCGCGCGCAGAATGGGGGTAAGACGGCCTTCATCTGTGCAGATGCCGCTCAATCCGTCTGGGATAAAGCCGAAAAGTTTTTGGAGTAATGGCTTTAGTAGAAATTAGGGTTGTTGATGTACTCCAAGGCCTTGTCGCGGTAGGCGATGAGGTGCTCATGGTCGCACTCCAGATAATCGCGTTGAATGGGCTCGGTGCCCGGGATGCTGTCGAAGTGCTCCAGCAAGAATTCTGTCATGGCGATGCGCTCGGGGAGACTTTTGAGCAAGTAGCGGCAGAATGTTACTCTGCATCCCATGAAATTATAGTGAGATCGCGCGGCTCGGGCGTAGTCGCGTACAATGCCGGCGTTGAACTTCTCCCGGGTTTTGAAGAAGTAGGCAAGGCATTCCGGGGCTGTAAGAGTGCGCTTCATCGTTTGTATAGTAGCATGGTTTTAGTTTTTTAACAAGATATTTTTATTAAAATTAAACTGTTTTTTTATGAGCAAGGCGGATGTGAATTTTACGGTAGGGGCAGATGGCAGTGCGTTTGCCGGGGCGTTGGGCGGATTACGAATTATGCAGTTTCATTGTCGTTGTTGTCTTCGTCGGATGAGTTTTTGTTTTTGTGAAAGAAAAAGCCGAGGATGAGAGCAGCGAGTAAGGGGATGGAGAGGGGTCGGGATTCCGGCACGGCGATGGCTGCCAGAAGCAGTAGGAGTAGTACCAAGATACCGAAGATGCCACCCGCGATTTTGATGAGCAAGATGGTGGAATCGTGGAACTCGTTGAATTTGTCGAAGCCGGATTTTTCTTTCACGTCTTTATAATATCAGAATAATTAAAAGACAACAAGAAAAATGTCAATAGTAATCAATTTTGAGGTGGTTGCGAGGCGAGTAGTGGATGCCGCGCAATCTGTCTGGGATAAAGCAGAGAAATTTTTGGAGTGATGAGGCTAATGCTGCAAGCGTTCTGCCCCCTCAGCGTGGACGGTTTCGAAGACGCGCAGGTCGTGCTCCAGCGTGGCGAGTTCTGCGGCTGTGGGGTGGGCGAGGTCGTGGTGCTCAATGATAAAGCGGCAGAGATCACGTAGGAAAGCGGTGTGTTTCTTGAGGTCGCGCGTGCGTACCTCTCTTCCGATCCACCAACCGGAGCGAATGCGCTCAAGCGCACCGCTCACGTATTTCAGCTCACCCGTTCGGTGCAGAAAATACTCGCGCAAAGCTTGCTGTGGTGTCAGTTTTCTCTCCATGCTTTGAGGATATCAGATTTTTTCTTTTTAGTCAATAAATATTTATAAAAATATAACTTTTTTTATAATGTCAAAAGAAGATGTGAATTTTACGATAGGGGCAGATGGCAGTGCGTTTGCCGGGGCATTAAAAAAGTTGCATGACCCCCTTACGAAGATTGGTGAGGCTTTCATGGGCTTGCAGGGTGTGGCAGCCGGTCTCAAGACTGCTTTTTCTGCGGCTATGGCACCCTTGCAGACCTATGGTGAGCTTGAGGATGTGAAGACTCAGCTGGGCATCATGCTGAACAGTGAAGACGCGGCAGAGCGTTTGACGGCAGCCTTGCAAAACATGGCGACGAATGGTGTGGTGGGCTTTTTCATGTTGAATTTTGGATGTTGGATGTTGAATTTGTGTTGACAAGTGCGGGGGGGGGGTAAAAAGAAAAGCCCCGCGGTGCGTCCAACACGGCGGGGCTTGATTGAAGGAGTAGAATGTAATGATTCACTTCTTCCGAATTCCGAGGGGATTGTAGCGTGTTTGAGGTGTGGTGTCAATAGTAAAAAGGATAATTCGGAGAAAAAAAGGAGCATCGGTGGACGGCCGATGCTCCTGAGCCATGTAGGCTTTAGTTGCAAGCGAGGATTATGAGATAAATCACATATTCAATGACTTGCAGGGGAATTCGGAATAGCGTAAACATTACATGGTTCATCTCCTTCCGTGCCTGGTTGGCGGTGTCCCTTGCGGGGACAAGGGTATATTAACATGCAGCGCGTTGATAGTCAAGGGAAAAAGAGGTGTTTTCTTGTGTGTTTTTTGCCGTAAGTTTTTGAGGGTTAGGGAGGGGTGATGCTCCGGTAGTCTGTGGCCATGGCGCGGGTGGTGCCGGCCATGTTGGTGTAGCGGGTGTAGAGCAGGCGGGGGGTGGCGGGGCTGTAGCCGGCGCGGGCGCGTAGGCGCCATTTGAGCTGGGTGGGCGGGGTGATGAGGTCTGTGGGGTGGGCGCCGGGTGGGCGGTAGGCGTGCAACCAGGCGGCGGTCGTAGCCGGTGGGGGCGTGGCGGGCTTCCTCGCGCTCCCGGGCGTTGGGTTGGCAGCAAAACGGCGGTATACCCGCTTGCCCGTGGCGCTGTACCGCCGCGGGATGATGACGAGCCACGGGCATGTTGTATGCCCGCCGCCCGGTGCTTTGCTCACGTTAATCATGTGACCCCTGTTTTAGCACAGGTGCAGCAACCGGTGCAACAACTAAAAAAGCGTCATGGTACGGAATGAGCTATTTTGATACCTAACAAAAGCAAGAAAAATTAAAGGCCGTAAGTTATTAAAACTTACGGCTTTTTGATTGCTACGCAGTACAAGATTCGAACTTGTGGCCCCATCCGTGTGAAGGATGTGCTCTACCACTGAGCTAACTGCGCTTTGTGGTGCAACGGCGCGGCTGCGGGTGGATTGTAGCGATAAACGGGCCTCTGTGCAAGCTTTTTTTGAGAAACAGACGCATTTTTTTATGTCGATTGGGTAAGAATGGCAAAATCTGTTTGTTATTCAACTTTTGCGGGGTGGGGGTAGTCAGCGTAGATGAATCATGAACCATACATCTAAACAATATCTGTTGTCAGCAGTTATGCTGGGAGTGGGGACCGCCGTAGCGGGGGAAACCGAGGCGGTGGAAGGGTATATAGACACCGCCTATGGGCGCAACCCCTATGTGTTGCCGGCGGAGCATGCACGGCCGTTGCGTGCAAGTATGCTGCCGTATGAGCAACATGCGCGGCGTTATCCGGGTGTGGCAACGCACGAGCAGGTGTTACAGCGCAGCCACGGGGGCTCAATAACCTTGGGCGGTTGGGAGTTTTTGCCGGCCAAGCCGCAGCATTTCATGCCGTATTTGGATGGTTTGTTTGTGCCCGGCAATACGGCAATAGAGCCCAGCTGGTGGGTGAGGGAAGATATGATTTCTCACGGTGCGCAGCAGGTAAAATCAACGCTTTCTCGCTATGGTTTACAATATAGTTTAACGCTGAGCATGGGGTATGCGGGTGTTGTGCCGCCCTCAAACGGTGGGCGCAATGATTTTGTGGCTACCAACAATTCGCTGAGCGGTGTGTGGTACCTGCTCAAAAAGCGAGACAATAGCCAAGGCTTGTTCTTGAGCTTTGAGGCAGATTGGGGGCAGGGTATTCGCTTTAATGAACGCCGCGCCGGGGTGCAAAACACCATCGGTAGCTTGAGCAATCCGCAATCGTCTTTGCGCGGGGGCAATGGTGTGTATATTCCGCACTTGGCTTTGGGGTACAGCTTGGCAAATGGTAAGTGGGTCGGTATGGTAGGTTCTATCGACACCTCATCCTATCTCGACCAAAATACCTATTCCGCCTCGTGGAATGGCAACCTCATGAACTCTGCCTTTACATGCAACCCGTGCTTGCCCTTGCCGTGGGCCAATTTCGGTGTTTTGACGGCGTGGCAGCCTTGTGAAAGTTTTTATGCCTTGTATGCCGGTACGGGTACAGAAACCGGGGTGAACCAAAACCCGCTTCGCCACATCAGCAGCGATGCCTGGGTGCATGTGTCGGAGTTCGGTTGGATTACGAAAGATTTTCTCGGTATGGGGCCGGGTGTGTACCGTTTTCAATATGCCATAACGGAGCATGATGGCAATACGGGCAGTGGCGCCGCTATCAATATTCAACAGCAGTTGGGTAAAAACTCGCCGTTGGGGTGGTTTGCACGCTGTGGTGTGATGGATACCGATGCCGCCGCCGTCAATAATGTGAAGGCAGCCGTGACCACGGGCTTGGTGTTGCAGGCGCCGTTCCGGGATAGCGGGTGGGGCAGTATGGCTAACCACGACCAGCTGGCCTTGGGCTTTATGTGGGCGCGTGCGGCAGATTCGTTTGAGCCGCGAGTCAACCGCGATGAGTACGGCGTGGAGCTGAGCGCCGTGATTCAGGTGACCCCCACGTTCTTTGTGCAGCCCGATGTGCAGTACATTTTCAACCCGGCCGGGCAAACGGACCGCAGTGGCGAGTTCGTGTTCCAGCTGCAAGGGGTATTCAAGTTCTGAGGCCCGGTACCCGTCGGGTGTGTCAATCCCGCAACTCGTCGAGCACGATTGCGGGGTTGGCAAAGGGGTAATGCCAAGACTCAAAGCCGGTACCCAAGCCTACTGTTTGCCAATAGTCCCACATGCGGGCGGGGGGGAAGATTTCATCCTTATCAGCAATGTAGGCTTTATGCCATTGCAGGTGGGCGGTAGATTCTGCCTCTGCCATGGCTGCCAAGTATTCAAGTTCTGCCACTTTTTCAGCAGCGGTGCGGTCGGGGTAGGGGCCGGTGGGCATGTAGCGGCCATCTTCTGCCCCTGCGGCAAAGGGGTTGTGGTCTTCCCCGTTTTTAGCCATGGTGCGCATGCTGCGCAATACCACTTTGAGGCGCATGCCCCATTGTGCGGATACGGGGTAGGGTGTGCCGTTGAGGGCAACGGCGCGGTGTAGCGGCAAGTCTCGGCAGCATTGCTCTGCCACCCAAATGCCGAAAGACCACGCAAAGAGATAGATGCGGCGGTAGCGTGCAAAATCTGCCGCGCGCAATACGGTTAATTCAGAGTAATTGCAACAGGCCAGCACATCGAACCCGGGGGTGTCGATGTGCTGTATGGCGTTTGGGGTGGCAGCCCAGCCCAACATGTAGATGATGAGGTCTTGGTTGCCAGCCTCTTGAGTAAGCCAAATCTGCTGCATGGTGGTGGTGGGGATTATTCTGCGTATTCAGCCCAGCTGGAGGAGGTTTCCCACACGCGCACGCGCTCCAAGCGCACACAGCTGCGCACGGGGTATGCCGTGCCTATGCCTTGTGTTGCTTGCGCCAAGGCGTTGACTGCAAAGCGGTACACGGTGTGTGCCATGGCCTCGCTGGTGGGGTCTTGCTTTTCAAAGGGGATGATGCGGTCTCCGTAAATACGGCGAAAATCCTCGTAATGCTCATCTTGCGTATTCATGCAGAGAGAGTGGTCAAACTTCTGCAAGAAGTCGCCCATCATCTCTTTGATGGCCTTGAAATCCACCACCATGTCATTTTCATCAAGCGTTTCGGCGGCAAATACCAGCTCTACACTGCGTGTATGGCCGTGCGGAAACTGGCAACTACCCGGGTGCTTGGAGAGCAGGTGCCCGCTCTCCAGCTCGATGGTTTTGCAGATGCGGTACACGGCAGTATCAGCAAACGGGGGTTACGCCTTTTTTGATGATGATGTTGCCGTATTTTGCGGTCTCGCCCGTTACGACAACTGCGTAGGCTTTCTTGGCGCGCTCATAGAATGCGTAGCGCTCCTCGCGCTCAATCTCGCCCTCATAGCCCAAGGCCTTGCGGTATTTGGCTTCTACGGCGGGGTCAAGCGTGTCGCCCGGCACAGCCTCCATCATGATGACGGGGGTGGCGTAGGCATCCAGCTCAAACAGCGGGATAATGCCGGCCAATAAGGTGTCTACCCCCAGCCCATCGGCGCGTACTACATTGCTGTTGAATGTGTGCCCGGGGAAGTGAGCGTCGGAAAATACAATCTCATCGCCATGGCCCATTTCGGCCAAGATTTTCAGAAGAGTCGGTGATACTACGGGAGAAATGCCTTTTAACATAACAACCTTAATATAGCACGAGCCGGCAGAATTGACAACTTAAAAAATGAAGATTTGCGCATATGTGTGCAAATGTGACGAAATCGTCACATGCCATGTGGCAAACTGTTCACGGTAGAATGCGTGCAAAGGGGCAGGGGGTGTGGTATAAGAAGAGCACTTATGAGTACAATGTATATAGTGATACTGGGGCTCCTGCTCCTCTTGGCCATTTATGACCTGGTGGTGGGGGTATCCAACGATGCCGCTAATTTCTTGAACAGTGCCGTGGGCAGCAGGGCTGCCGGGCGCTCTGTTCTGTTTGGCGTGGCGGCAGTAGGCGTGCTGCTGGGGTGCGCCTTTTCAACGGGCATGATGGAGATTGCCCGCAAAGGGGTGTTCATGCCGGCCATGTTCGGGTTTGACGACATCATGATTCTATTCTTGGCGGTCATGCTCACCGATGTCATTTTGCTGGATTTATTCAACACCTTGGGCCTGCCCACTTCTACCACGGTGTCGTTGGTGTGCGAGCTGTTGGGCGCGGCCATTGCCGTGGCGCTCTTCATCATGGCGCATGACCCCGCCGCTTCTCAAGTGTTGGGCGACTATATTAACACTGATGAGTGTTTTAAGATGATAACGGGCATTTTCTGCTCGGTGCTGGTGGCCTTTACCTGCGGTTGCGTGGTGATGTGGTTTTCTCGCCTGTTGTTCAGTTTCCGCTACAAAGCCATCTATAAATACGTTGGCGCCTTGTGGTGTGCCGTGGCCCTTACAGCCATTACGTATTTTGCCATATTCAAGGGGCTTAAAGGCAGCACCATAGTCAGCAAAGAGCTTATCACATATCTGAACGCGAACATAGGTGTTGCCACGGCGGCAGCCTTCGGTGTGTGGGCTCTTCTCTGCTCTGTGCTGCAATATGTGTTCAAGGTTAACTCGCTCAAACTGGCCGTGTTGGCCGGTACGGGGGCTTTGGCTCTGGCCTTTGCCGGTAACGACCTGGTGAACTTCATCGGCGTGTTCATGGCCGCTAAAGATTCTTACTTCGTGGCGGCTGATTACGTGGCGGCCGGTGGCGATTTGGGTACACTCAAGATGGGTAGCCTGATGGCACCCGTGCAGGTCAACATGCTGTGGTTGTTCGGTGCCGGTGTGGTGATGGTGTTGGCCTTGGTGTTCTCTCGCAAAGCCCGCACGGTGATTGAGACCGAGGTGAAGCTGGCCCGTAGTAATGCCATGGGTAAAGAGCGCTTCGGCTCATGCTTGCCGGCACGCGCCGCTGTGCGTTATACCCGCAAGGTTGTGGGCTTTGTGGCCCGTATAACCCCCGCCCCCATTGCTCGCTTTGTGGCGGCGCGCTTCCGCCCCCTCGAGCCGGCGGAGGATGACGGCTCCGCGTTCGACCTCATTCGTGCCTCGGTCAACTTGACGGTGGCAGCTCTGCTCATCTCGCTGGCAACCGGCATGAAGTTGCCGCTTTCCACCACCTACGTTACCTTCATGGTAGCCATGGGTTCCTCTTTGGCAGACCGTGCCTGGGGGCGTGATAGTGCCGTGTACCGCATTACCGGTGTGCTGGCCGTTATCGGTGGCTGGTTTATGACGGGTATCGGCGCCGTTACCGCAGCCTTCTTGGCAGCCTCGGTCATGATGTATGGCGGTGTATGGGGTATTGCTTTCATGGTGATATTGGCAGTGGCCGTGCTGCTCAAAAATGCCATGGCATACCGCAACCGCAATAAGCACGAGGTGCAGCTTATAGACCTGAGCAATCGCGCTGCCGTACAAGAGCTCGGCGTGGCCTCTGCAGCCCGTTTGGCAGATGTGATGAGCCTCTACCGCGGTACGGTGAATGCTCTGCTGGCAGAAGACCTCGCCTCCCTTAAAAATATGCGCCGCAAAACGCGCGATATCTGCCGCGCTCTCCGCGCTGTCAAGGAAGATGAGATTTTGCCCACCTTGCAAAATATAGACCCCGCGCATGCCCCGCAGGCCCAAATCCTCTTCCGCCTGCACGAAAGCTCCTTAGCGGTGGCAGAGAACTTGCTGGTCATTGTTAAGAGCTGCTACAGGCACATTGATAATGACCACGTGGGGCTCACCCAAGAGCAGGGGCAAGACCTGCTGGCCATGTGCGATAAAGTGGCCCGCTTCTTCCCCGAGATGAGCACTCTGCTGCGCTCCGGCGACTACCGCGGGTTGGATGCCGTGATGGAGCACGCCTCCGACCTCAGCGAGGAGTTTGCCAACGCTATCACCCGCCACCTCTTGCGTGATTGCGGAGACGAAAACGGCATGCGAAACGGTATTCTTTACCTCAGCTTGCTGAATGAAACTCGCGCTATGGTGAGAAAATCATTCTCCTTAATCAAGGAGCAACAAGAGCTGCTTGCCCTGTACCCGGAGTCGTAAAAAATATAATACGCTTCTTCTCCCCGCCATTCCTGCACTTTTTGTGGGAATGGCGGCTTGATGTACGCACTTCTTGCTTGACGCGCGGATGGAAAAAAGCTAGACTCATCATGATGCCCATCCCCTGTCTGCGGTGTATTTGTTTGCGCTGAGACAGAACAGCACAGGGACGGGTGTGGTGTGCGGTATCCTGCTGCATGCTTAACTATCAAACAAATAGATTATATGAAACTGAATAAAGTAATCGCTTTGACTCTGGCGGCCATCTTCTCTTTGAGCGGCCTTCAGGCTCAGTCTTTGTCCCCTTCCACCAAAACTCATTGGGATAAGGGTACTCTGGTTGTAGAAACTCCCGCCCGTGCAGAAGGGCAGACCCACGTTCTCAACCTTACCGCCCCCAAAATGAAAACCGTTCGCGTGGCCTTTGTTGGCCTCGGTATGCGCGGTCCGGGTGCCGTTGCCCGTTTCACCCATATTCCGGGTGTAGAAGTTGTTGCTCTTTGCGACTACGAGCGTGAGCGCGCCGAAAAGTGCCAGAAGTACCTGCGCGAGGCCGGCTTGGCTCCTGCCGACATTTACTACGGCGAGACCGGCTATGAAGAGCTTTGCAAACGCCCCGACATTGACCTTGTTTACATTGCTACCGACTGGGATCACCACTTCCCCGTTGCCAAGTGCGCTCTTGAGAATGGCAAGCACACCGCCATCGAGGTGCCCAGCGCCATGAACCTGGAGCAATGCTGGGAGCTCATCGACCTCTCCGAGCAAAACCGCAAGCACTGCATGATTCTTGAGAACTGCTGCTACGACTGGTTCGAGCTCGACTCCCTCAACATGGCTCAGCAGGGCGTTTTCGGCGAGGTTATCTACGCCAAGGGTGCTTACATTCACAACCTTGACCCCTTCTGGGATGAGTACTGGGTAAACCCCAATAACGACCCCGAAGAACTCGGCTGGCGCATGAAGTACAACAAGGAAAACCGTGGCGACGTTTATGCCACACACGGCCTCGGCCCCGTTGCCCAAGTGATGAACATTCACCGTGGCGACCGCTTCAAGACCCTTGTTGCTATGGATACAGGCTCCTTCCACGGTAAGGAATATGTAGAGAAGAAGACCGGCAAGCCTTGCCCCGAGTTCCGCAACGGTGACCACACCACCACCCTCATGCGTACAGAAAACGGCAAGGTTGTTGAGATTCAGCACAACGTGATGAATCCCCAGCCCTACAACCGCCTCTTCCAGCTTACCGGTACCCGTGGCTTTGCCAACAAGTACCCCATTGAGGGCTTCGTGCTCGAGGGCGAACACATGAAGGGTGCTGAAGGTGCCCCCGACCTGGAGGACCTCGATTCCCACTCCTTCATGTCAGAGGAAAACATGGAGGCTCTCCGCAAGCACTACCGCCACCCCATCATCAAGAAGTATGGTGAAATGGCTGAGAAGGTAGGTGGCCACGGCGGTATGGACTTCTTCATGGACGTGCGCATGGTTTATTGCTTGCAGAACGGCCTGCCCTTGGATATGGATGTGTACGACCTTGCCGAGTGGTGCTGCTTGGCTGAGCTCGGTACGCTCTCCATGGACAATGGTAACTGCGCTGTTTCCTTCCCCGACTTCACCCGCGGTTACTGGAACGTAGTGCCCGGTTACACCCACGCATGGGCTTCTCCCAACGATGAAGAAGCTACCGATGCTGCTGCCCGTGCTTACACCACCGCTCAGAAGGAGGCCGTTGTTAAGCATGACCTCTGGGCTCTTTACGATACTGCCGCCAAAGCAGAAGGCGAGGAAAAAGCTGCCGCTGAAAAAGCCTATCGTGAAGCTCAGGAAAAAGCTCAAGCAGAGTACGATGCGCTGTAATAGCCACGTCCTTTCCTAACGTTAAAATCTTCCCCACGGTGAAGCAATTCACCGTGGGGCTTTTCCTACCCTCATTTTTGAACCTCGCTGCATGGCAAGGTTCTTTTTTATTACGCGCTGTTAAACATTTTGGTTGATAAATCGGAGTTTAGCGGGGTGTTACATGCGAGCAAGGCGAGCCGAATTTTTGAGCCCCGGCGAGGGGCGACATACAATAGCCCGGCGGTGGCGCCCCGTAGGGGCAGAACCCCGGGAAAAGATAAAAACAAAATTGGAACCCCGGCGAGGGGTGACATAATGCGTGGTGTTAATATTCACGTTGATTTTGTAATGATACAATGCACGAAAAATAAAACCTTACGCCATTAAGCCACCCTTTATGCCACCCCGCCATTCGGCGGGGTTCGAATAACGTTTATTCCGGACCCGGGGTTCCGCCGCTAACGCGGCTGTACCCTGGGCTATCATATACCGCCTCGCCATACGGCGAGGCTCAAAAATTCGGTTCGCTTCGCT
>JAZNGY010000150.1:0-7813 GCA_045576695.1 Akkermansia sp. | reverse complement strand
CCTCGTATATCGTAATTCGTACATTCAAACTCCGATTTAGTGTTCATGTTTCTAATGATGCCCACGCATAGTAAAATATAAGGCCGAATATGCATAAGTCGGATCGTAGCCATGTCGTTCTGTGAGCCAAGGAGTTGATTTATGACATTGTCTTCCTAAGACCGCTTGGCCTCCGACTTCCTCGTATATCGTAATTCGTACATTCAAACTCCGATTTAGTGTTCATGTTTCTAATGATGCCCACGCATAGTAAAATATAAGGCCGTATATGCATTTTTGCTTATGCGGCTTTATATTTTGCGATGAATGGGTATAGGCCGCGTCAGGAATCTTTTTTATCGCTCTTAATCAGGCGGTGGCAGCAAATGATAAAGAGCCCCCAAGCGATACCGCAAGAGAGAACCATGGTGATGATGCCGGCAAGTGTCATGTGTTTTTAATCGGGTTTGTGGTTTTTATGAAAGCTGGGGGAGGTGCGGATGACAAAGGCCATGAAGAGGGCTACCAGTGCAATCCATACCAAGGGGATGATGGCGCCGGGTTTCAGGCTGATGAGGTTGGCGATGTGTTGGTTGGGCTCAACAAACAGCGTTTTGTATATCCACGAAACAAAGATGGTGAGCATGAGGGCAGGGGTAACCCAGGTGATGAGGAATGCCACGGGACGGGGCAGCCGCAGGCATGAGCCGAGGCGTAGCTCTGCCAAGCCTTTGTTTGCCCCCCATACTGCGCAGAAGAGGTACAGATACAACCCTGTGGTGAGGTAAAGGCTGAGGTTGCCGAACCAGAAGTCCATGGTGTCCAGGGCCAGTAGCCCTTGTGTAAACCAAGCTACCATCAGGGTGCCGCATACCAAGATGAAGCCGAGCAGGGCGATGCTTTGAGAGCGCTTGAGCCCCCAGAACTCCTCCAAAAAAGCTATGCCCGGCTGCAGCATAGAGATGGCACTGGTGATGGCTGCTATGAAGAGCAGGAAGAAGAAGAGCGTGCCGAAGAATGTGCCGCCCTGCATGCTGTTGAATACTTGCGGCAGCGTTTGAAAGCCCAGCCCGAAGATGTTGGTGGTGGCTGCTGCGGCAACCCCCAAGAACCCCACGGCTGCGGGGATGATCATCATGCCGGCAAGGCCGATTTCCGTTGCGGCATTGGCCATGTTGGCGGTGAGGGAGCCCAGCGCCACATCTTTGCGGCGGCGTATGTAACTGGCATAGGTGCAAACGGTGCCGAACCCTACGGAAAGCGAGAAGAAGACTTGCCCTGCGGCGGCCAACCATAAATCCGGGTTGAGCAGCCCGCTCCACAATGAGATGCGCTTTTCTTTTATCTGTATGCCGGGGGTGGCTGCCTGTATGCCGGCAATTTGTTGCGCTTTTTGTTCTGCGGTGGCATCTGCCGGCACCATGTCGAGCGTTTTATCGGTAGCGGCATCCACCAGCATCACCTTGTCGGGGTTCCACATGTAGCCCAAGCCCTCGCTGATATTGCGGTTGGGGTAGGCGGGGTTTGGTGTGCCCATGGTGAGCACCTTCACCAGTATGATGATGCAGGTGATGAGGAGTACCGGCATGCTCCATTTGCAAAACCACTCAATACCCTTGCTGATGCCGCGGTATACAAGGTAAAAGTTGAGTACCAGTACAATGCCGAAGAAGATGAGGGTGCTGCTGTGCCCGCTGAAGACGCTGCCGTTGCCGGCCATGCCAACGTAATTTCCGAAGAATTGTTCGTACTGCTCAGAGGTGCTGAAGTTGAGGTCGCCCATGGCGGTGTGCCAGGCGTAGCCCAGGGTCCAAGCCTCCAGGTATATGTAATACATGCAGATGGCCAGTGGTGCCAGCACGCCGGCAATGCCCAGGTACTTCCATGCGCGTGACCCCGACAGGCGGTAGAAGATGGATGCCGTGCTGTGCCCGCCCAGTGAGCCACCACGGCGGCCTATGCTCCATTCTACCCAGCTGATGGGGATGCCCAGCAGCAAGAAGGCGATGAAATAGGCAATCATGAAGGCACCGCCGCCGAATTGGGCTGCCAGCCCGGGGAAGCGTAAGAAGTTGCCGAAGCCCACGGCGCTGCCGGCCACGGCCAGCATGACGCCCAGGTTACTGTTCCAGCTATCTGATTTTGGTTTATCTGACACGGTGTGCGTATTACGAGAAGGGTTCGCGGTCGTATTTGGTTTCTAAGTTTTCGCCGTGTTTAAAACGGCGAGAGGTGCGCGCCACAAAGCAGAAGAACAGTGTTACCAGCACCACCCATACCAAGGGGAAGATGGCGCCTGCTTTACCCTCCAGCAGGTTGGTAATGTGTTGGCTTTGCTCGATGAAGAGGTTTTGGTACAACCAAGAGGCAAAGATGATGAGCATGATGCCCGGCGTTATCCAGTTGATGAGGAAAGCAATGTTGCGGCCAATGGGTATGGCGGCGCCGCTGCGCAGCTCTGCCAAGCCGTTGGCGGTGCCCCATACATAGCGGAACAAGATGAGGTAGAGCGCAGAGCTGAAATACAGGCACATGGTGCCCATCCAGAAATCCAGCGTGTTGAGCGCCAACAAATCATTGCCGGTAAACCATACCACGATCAGGGCACCTACCACCAGCATAAGCCCCACCAAGCATACGCTCTGCACGCGGCGCAGGCTCCAAAACTCTTCCACATAGGCCACTGCCGGTTGCAAGATGGAGATGGCACTGGTAATAGCCCCTATGGCCAGCAGAACAAAGAACAGGGTGCCGAAGAATGCGCCGCCCGGCATGCTGTTGAATACCTGGGGCAGCACGTTGAAACCCAGCCCGAAGGTGCTGGCGCCCGCTGCGGCAGCCACACCCAAGAATGACACGGCGGCGGGTATAATCATCATGCCCGCTAAGCCTACCTCTGCCACCTCGTTGGCCGCATTGGCGGTGAGGGAGCCCAGTGCAATGTCGTTGCCGCGTTTCACATAGCTTGCGTACGTGCAGACAATGCCGAACCCGATGGAGAGAGAGTAGAATATCTGCCCGGCTGCCGTAATCCACAGCTCGGGGTTGCACAGCCCCTGCCACAGCGAAATTTCTTTGCGCTCAATTTTGGCCAGCGGGTATTCGCGCTGCAGGTTTGCCAGTTGGGCGGCTTGCTCGGCCTCGGTGGCTGCAGCCGGTACCATATCCAGCACCTCGCCCGTTTTGCCGGTGGTGGGAGAGGCAGCGGCATTGACCAGCAGCACTTTATCCGGGTTCCACATGTAGCCCAAGCCTTGGTTCACGTTGCGCTCGGGGTGGGCGGGGTCGGGGGTGCCCATGGTCAATACACGCACCAATACAACAATGGCGGTAAAGAGCAATATGGGCATGCTGATTTTGCTGAACCACTCAATACCCTTGCTTACGCCCCTGTAAAGTAAGTAGAAGTTGGCTAACAGGGCTATAACAAAGAAGAGCAGTAAGGTGCTTTCGCCACTGAAAAATACATTGCCGTCTGCCCCCATGCCGGTAAAGTTGCTGAAAAATGCCCCGTATTCGGTAGAGCTTTCGTAGCTCAAATCGCCCATGGCGGTGTGCCAGGCATAGCCCAGGGTCCAGCCCTCGAGCGTTATGTAATACATGGCAATGCACAGCGGCACCACCACACCCGCCAAGCCCAGGTACTTCCAATACTTGGAGCGAGATATCAGATAAAAAATAGATGCCGTGCTGTGCCCGCCCAGCCTGCCGCCACGGCGGCCTATGCTCCACTCTACCCAGCTGAGCGGTATGCCCATGAGGAGGAAGGCACAAAAATACGCAATCATGAATGCCCCGCCGCCATATTGCGCGGCCAGCCCGGGGAATCGCAAGAAATTACCGAACCCGATGGCACTGCCCGCCACGGCCAGTACCACACCCAAATTACTGCTCCAGTTTTCTGATTTTACTTTATTGCTCACGGTTAAGAACGCACATTATACGCCCTAACTTACGAGCTGTCAAGTTTTTAGTTTGCAGAAGCCGACCGGCTTTTTATGGGCGGGATTGCAAACGTTGCAGGATTTCCGGGGGAGCATTTTTTCTCCGCTATATCGGTTGCCGTGTGGCCGTTGGCGTCTTTAAGGGTTGTGTCTGCCCCGTGTTTGAGCAGAATATCAATGCTTTCCGGGGGGGGATATTTAATTGAGAAAGCTGCTGTGCGGCGTGTTGCTGCGAGAGCAGAGGCCCGTTTCTTCTGCGGTAGCGGCAGAAATGCTGCTACCCATAATCAAGGCAGAGAGATGGAAAATAATTTCATTGTATTTTGATATTACATTGTTTTGTTGTTCAAGTAAAAAAAAGCGCAGTGCATACGCACTGCGCTTTTTATGGAAGAATGGTATATATGCTTTACAGGTTTTGCAAAGCATTGACGAGCTTGTAGCTGCCGTAGCACTGGTTTTCAGCCAGATTTTGAAAAGCCTGAAGCACGCGAGCCTGGAGTTCTTCAACAATCGGTTGCATTTCGGCCTCCAGCTCAGGGTACTCGAAATCACCCAGTGCTTCGCCTTTGCGCATAATGGCTTCAACTTTTGCTTTAAGAACAGGGAGTCTGTCAGCTGCGGCATCGGCAGTTTCTTTGCTGTTAATGCCTTCAAGAAGGGTTGCAAACTCATCCATGGCGGAGAGCATCTCAACAGCTATGGCTTCGGCTTGCTGGCGCTGTGCAGGTGTTGCAACGGGTGCTGTGCTGCCGTCTGCCATGGCGAGCGGGCTGCAAAGAGCAGCGATGGTAAGAAGGATAATTTTTTTCATGATGTTTATGTATTTGCGATGATTATAACCGGTTTCTTGCACCGATACCCTTGTATTATAAGTTTTGCTGTAGCATGTGTCAACCACTAAATGATTGATTTTTGTTATTATTTAAGGTGAAAATCTATCGTTTCCGGTTGGTTGATGAATTATTCCTGCCAATGGCAGGTAGTAGTGCTTCGGGCCACTGCGCTTGTGTGTGGGGGGGAGAGAAGAAGAAAAACAGGCTCCCGTGCGGGGAGCCTGTTTTGAAAAAGACTTTGCAGTCAGATTTAGATCTGGCCGAAGAGGGTCTTGCCCTTGGACAGAAGGTCATCAGCGGCAACCTGAAGGCGCTCGCAGATACCCTGCTCACCCTTCTTGAGGTAGGAGCGGGGATCATAAACCTTCTTGTTACCCACTTCACCGTCAACCTTGAGCATGCCGTCGATGTTCTGGCACATGTGCAGAACGATGGGCTTGGAGAAGGCGTACTGGGTGTCGGTGTCGATGTTCATCTTAACAACACCGTAGGAGATAGCCTCGCGGATGTCGCAAAGGTCGGAACCGGAACCGCCGTGGAATACGAGACGCATGTCGTTGCCGTGCTTCTCCTTAACAACGGCCTGCCCGTCGCGAAGGATGGTGGGCTTGAGCTTCACGGCACCCGGCTTGTATACGCCGTGTACGTTGCCGAAGGTAGCGGCAAGCATGAACTCGCCTACGCCGTTAAGGGTCTCGTAGGTCTGAAGCATGTCAGCGGGGGAGGTGTAAAGCTTCTCCTTGGGAGCACCGGAGGTGTCAACGCCGTCTTCCTCACCGCCTACAACACCGATCTCGATCTCGAGAACGATGCCGAGCTCAGCGCACTCTGCAAGCAGCTGCTTGGAGAGCTCGAGGTTCTGAGCCATGGGAAGAGCGGAAGCGTCGAGCATGTGGGAGTTGAACAGGGGGCCTTTGCCCTCGGCGATGCGCTTGCGAGACTCGGCAAGCAGGGGGCGCAGGAAGCTGTCAACCTTGTCGGCCTGGCAGTGGTCGGTGTGCAGAGCAACGAATACGTTGTACTGCTCGGCAAGGCGATGTACGGCCTCAGCGAGAACGATGGCGCCGATGGCGGAATCCTTCACGGCGGTGCCGGAAGCGAACTGACCACCGCCCAGAGAGATCTGGATGATGCCGTCGGACTTAGCTTCAGCGAAAGCCTTGAGGGCGCCGTTGATGACCTCGATGGTGGTCACGTTGATGGCCGGGTAGGCATAGCCCTGCTCCTTGGCCGTATCAAGCATCTTGATGTACTGTTCTTGTGTAGGTACAGGCATGGTACTTATTTTGTTTATCGGTTAATAACGCGTACACGGGGTACGTATTGCACGCGCGTATTATAGCTTGTTATCACACGTTCTGCAAGTAAAAAGTGCTACTGTGTTTAAATTCCGCAAGTTGTAAAATCAAATGCGACACCGAAAGCCCTCCCAAAAAGTCTCCAAAGGAGCCCAAACTGCCCTAGCAGGATGGGGGATAGGGGGAAGGACGGCAATGAGTCCTTCCCCCTTGTGGACGCGATGAAACAAAAAAGAGGTGCCACGAACAGAAAAGCTCCATTTTATCATAATTGCAGCGTAAATTGAAGAAAAATCACTTACTGTCGCATTTGGTCTTGCAATTCAGCCATTACTGTGCAGTTGAGAGAGTGCATAGAGCGGGATATCCGACTGTGTATATATAAAATTTTCCGGCGTAGTAATTTTCTGAACATGGTAATGAGCCATAGAGGTACGTATAGCCAACTGTGGTGTATATTTGCGACAATACGATTTGAGGCTTTTTGCCGTTAAATTAAGTTCAGCTTTAACCTCTATAGGTATAAGCTCCATGCCATGCGGAATTAAAAAATCTATTTCTGATTGTCCGTTAGAAGCAGTCCAATAGTAGGGAGTGATACCGAAATATGCCCGGAGCTCCTGTTGCACAAATTGTTCAGCCAAGGCTCCCTTAAACTCTTGAAAGATACGATTTCCCTCCAAAATAACATCAACATGCAACCCGGATTGTGCCGCCAATAATCCTACATCCAAATGGAACAATTTGAACGCACTTTCACGGTAAGCATCCGGCGGTAATGCCGGTTTGGAAACCCGCCTTACCATATAAGCCAGCCCGGCATCTTGCAACCACTGCAAGCCAAATTCCAGATCACGCATCCGTGCACCTTTTTGCACATCTGCACATACGAACTTCTTATTTTCTCGTGATAATTGATCCGGCAGAGCGTCCCAGAGCAAGGAAATCCTTGCTCTGGTTTCTGTTGGCGCATGTTTGCTAAAATCACGTTGATAAGAAGAGAGCAAATCTAATTGAATATTACGAACCTCTGCAAAATCTCTATCCTCTGCAAATTGTTTTACAGCCTCGGGCATTCCGCCAACGTAATAGTAGTAACGCAGATATTCCGCGTATTTCGCGGAGAATAATTTTATCATTCCCCAATCTTGCGCATTCAACAAGTCCACCATTTTACCTTGCCCCATAGCCTCTAAGAATTCGGCATAACTCATGGGGTAAAGGTGCATAATATTAACTTTACCTACGGGAAAACCTGTTCCATGGTGTTCAAATAACCCAAGCAAAGATCCGGCCGCAACCACATGCAAGTGAGGTAAATCCTCGCAAAAATATTTGAGAGAGGTTATAGCAGCCGGGCATTCCTGAATTTCATCCAATATCAGTAATGTTTCCTCATTATCAAGCCTACAATTGGTATGAAGTTCTATACTTGTCAGCAGTCTCTGCATATCGTAATCCTGCTCAAAGGATTCTTTCATGCGGGGGGCTCGGTCAAAACGTATGTAGGCAATCTTTTCGTAAAATGTTTTACCAAACTCAAGCAATAACCAGGTTTTACCAACCTGCCTGGCTCCCAACAAAAGAAGAGGCTTTCGCGTCTTCTTTTGTTTCCAGTACGACCGACGCGATATGCGCACTGCGGTGAAAGTCCGCGCGGAGCCGCGATGATGCGGAATCCCAGACCTGAAGAACAACTGCGGGGAGGTAACGAACCGTGGAAAAGGAAGTTCGAGGGGAAATCCCGACTGTACGA
>JAZNGY010000149.1:0-28306 GCA_045576695.1 Akkermansia sp. | reverse complement strand
CCGAATTCAAGAGCCCCGTGATAGCGGGGCGACGGACCAGTAGCCACGTGGTGTAGCTGCGTCAGCAGCGGAACCCGTGGTAGTGGTAGAAAAGAATCTCGGAGCCCGAAGCAGCGCAGCTGCTGAGGCCGACAGCAGGGTGGCATCCCCCCATAAGTATTGTTTATTCTTAATGGCGTAAGGTTTTTATTTTTCGTGCATTGTATCATTACAAAATCAACGCGAATATTAACACCACGCATTATGTCACCCCTCGCCGGGGTTCCAATTTTGTTTTTATCTTTTCCCGGGGTTCTGCCCCGATGGGGCGCCACCGCCGGGCTATTGTATGTCGCCCCTCGCCGGGGCTCAAAAATTCCGCTCGCTTACGCGAGCCATCTGCCCGACAAACTCCGATTTATCAACCGAAAAGTTTAACAGAACGTATGAAAAAAAGGTGAGAGTTTACATTTTGAAGTCTTCGCCCAGATAAATCTTGCGGGTCTTGGGGTCATTGGCAATTTCTTCTGCATTGCCTTCTTTAATGACCTTACCTTCAAAGAGAATGTAGGCGCGATCCACAATGCCGAGGGTTTCTCGTACGTTGTGGTCGGTTATCAAAATGGAGAGCCCATCCGTTTCTCGCAGGGAAGCCACGATGCTCTGGATATCTTGCACGGCAATGGGGTCTACACCGGCAAAGGGCTCGTCGAGCATGAGCAGCTTGGGGTTGCTGGCCAAGGCACGGGCAATGGTGAGACGGCGTTTTTCACCGCCGGAGAGCTGAATGGCGTGGCTCTTTTGCAGCTTGGTGATGTGGAAACGCTCCAGCAGCTCCATCATCTTCTCTTTCTTTTCCTTGCGTGAGAGGTCGGAGCGCGTCTCGAGAATAGCCATGAGGTTTTCTTCTACCGTAAGCTTGCGGAAGATGGATTCTTCTTGCGGCAGGTAGCCCATGCCCAGACGGGCGCGGATATGCATCGGCAACCCGGAAACGTCTTTGCCTGCAAACATAACGCTGCCTACATCCGGGCGCACCAAACCGGCCACCATATAAAACGAGGTGGTTTTGCCGGCGCCGTTGGGCCCAAGCAGCCCCACAATTTCACCGGCGCCGATTTCTAAGCATACATTATCAACAACCTTGCGTTCGCCATAGGTTTTGCAAAGGCCTTGAGCTTTGAGAAGGAGTCCGCGGTTTTCCATAATTATTTCTTGGATTTTTGCTGTTTTTCGATTTGACCTTGGATATTGGTAGCGGAAGTACTTTGTTTGGAGCCGGTGATACGCACGTTATTGTTGTTATCCAGAATAACGGCAGCATTGGTGCCACTGGCGGTATGGGTATTGTGAGAGTCTTGAAGCACCACTTTTTTGCCGCTGAGGCGTTTTTCACCGGTTTGGCCGTTAATGGAAATCTTGTCGCCATAGGCAGTGAGCACGCGGCCGGAGTTGTCTTTGCCGGTAATGGCCACATTGCCCTCTGCCGTAGCCAGTTCAACACCGGCGAGGGGAGATTTTTTGCCGGTTGCGGGGCTCATAGCCACGTGAATTTTGCCGGTGCAGCGCATGGCGGCCTGCGGTGTTTGCACGGTGCCACCCTGTTCTGTATCTGCTTGTTGCAGACCGTCAAAATGATACACCAAGTGCGGGAACTGCGGTAAGAGCGGGCGCGCTTTTTCCTCTGCCCCTTTGCGCAAGGTAATGTAGAGCGGACCGGTGGCGGTGAGTCTGCCTTGCGGGGCTTCTACATGGGCGCCTGCACCCAGCTCGAATCTGCCGGTTTCGCGCACCAGGGTAAGGGCATTGGTGCAATACACGGTGGCCGGCCCCTCATTGGTGGGGAAAACGGCGGTAAGTTTATCGCCCTGCATGCTCAGGTTACCCTCAGGGGTGAGTTGCAGTGCCGTGCTGCCCGAGGCGGATTCTGCCGCGAGGCTGAAATCTGCATAGCAGACCTTGGTGCACCCTGCTGCCGTAAGCCGTGCAGAGCCCTGCAACATGTCAATTTCTGCATCATCTGCCGTGAGTACGAATTCTTTCTTTTCTTCCCCTTGCAGGTAGCGCAGGGAGATACCACCCGTGGCACAGATTGTCTCAATTTCTGCATAGGAGGTAATCGCCAAGTTAATTTCGCCTGCTCCCTTGTATTCGCGCGGTGCGGCATCCGGGTTTTTACGCAGTTTGAATTCAATGGCGCCGCCTACGTTGAAATCGCACAATTCATCTTGAATGCGGACTCCCTGCGGCATGCGTACGATGCCGTCTGCTGCCGTAAATTGAATTTTGCCGCCGGTATGGAAGGCTCCTGCAATTTCTGCTTCTTTGTTTGCTTCTGCGGGGCGGGCGTAGGTGCCGTCTATGCTGTCGCCTTGCAGGGTAATATCACCATTGCTTGCCAGTTGAATGGAGCCATTGGTGGTAATTTTATTTTTGCCGAAGTGCAGGGCCGTGCCATTGCCGGAGATGGAGCATTCGCCCGTGGTGGCATCGTATACTAATGCCTCACCGGTAATGGAGGCATCCGGCATGTCGCCGGCGGCAGCCCTCTCCACGTGTACATTGCCGCGAGCTGAGGCCTTGTTGATGCCGACAATTCGGAATCTGCCGAACTGCGGCATGATACTGTTATCCTTGTCTACCTTGCGCTCTTCTTGTTTGAGTGTTACGCAAATTTCCTCTGTACATGCAATGGAAGCCTCTGCCGTTTTTAATTGAGATTCACCCGTAAGCAATAAGTGCGAGTTTTCCGTACAGTAGTATGCCATGCCGCCACGGTTGGTAAGTGTATTCAAGTTACCCTTGGCATCTCGCCACTGCAAATCCATAGCTGCGGCGGTAATGAGGAGGTCGCCGTTAGTGTCTACAAGTGCCTGCGCGGGGGTATCAGCCGTGCCTGCTAAGTAGATGTGGGTGTCACCCTGTTCAATACGTATAGAATACTCCGTACCCGTTGAGCCGATGAGAAGCGCTTTGTTTTGCACGGCGTTAACCATGGCCGTGGCAACGTCTACATCTATGGGTGCGCCTTGTATGGCTTGCTCTGTAATATCCGAATCCTGTTGCGGTTGCTTCTCTTTTTTAAGTTGAGCCCCGGGTTTTACTGCATCTTTGGCAGATTCTTCACCCTCTTTCAACGTGCCCGCGGGTAGTTGAATATAAAGGCGGTCTGCACATCTGAGCCGTAAGCGGGGGTCATTGACTCTCACGTTGTTGATGTAGACCATACGTGCCTTTGCTACGTCAAACAACATGCCGCCGTCTGCTACGGCGATTGTTTCGCCGGGGGCTCCCTCCGGCATGGCTGTATCCGCGCCTTCTATGGGGGCGGGTATTTCATCCACCAGATTAATAATTGCCGCATCTACGCGTTGGCGCGTTTCTGCAAAGGCTTGCAACGTTGGCTCTCGCTCGCTGAGCGCTTCTTGCAACCATGCCGGTTGATTCTCTGCCCACGCGGTGCAGGCGAGTAGTGCTGTAACTGAGAGGGAGAGCTTCATTATTTATCCTTTTTCGTGGCGGTGCGAATAGTTGTTTTGACCGGGCCGTGGATAAAACCGGTTCTGCTTACCGTGCTGAAGATAACCCCGGCGCCGGCTGCCGAAAAATTGGGGTGCTTCACCTCTGCCTTAGCCTTGGCTACCACGGCTTTGTGTTTGAAATCGTAGCCTGCTTGGTCGCATTGAACCGAGGTGGTTTCTCCTTTATCATCGTACAGCGTTGCCCGTATATTGGTGAGCACAATCTCCCTGCGAGATACCACCTTAAGTTCATCTGCCTGCATCAGACCGGTGACTCTGTGGTTCTCATAGCGGGGGAGCGAGAGCCCCTTCACAACACTGCCGGGCGGCAGCATCAAAAGCCCGGGGAACTCATCTTTTGCTTTGTTAACATGGGCAGACTGAGCCCCGAGCATAGAGCCCAGGGCGCAGTATACAGCAATAATGGAGAATGCTTTTTTCATGGTTTACGACATGTTGTCGTAGGCTTGGCGGATAAGCTGCATGTTGGTGATAATCTTCTCCAAGTCGCAGAGCTTAACTTGGTTGGGGCCATCGCTCATGGCGTTGTCGGGGTCGCTGTGTACCTCCATGAACACGCCGTCAATACCGGTAGCCATTGCCGCATTGGCCAGCACGGGGGCAAGCTCGCGGTCGCCGCCGGTTGCGCCACCCAAACCACCCGGGCGCTGTACGGAGTGCGTGGCGTCAAATACTACCGGGCAACCGAACTGACGCATCCAGTACATGCCGCGCATGTCTACCACCAAGTTGTTGTAGCCGAAGGTGGTGCCGCGTTCACAAAGCATGTACTTATCGCAGCCGAAAGCCTGCATCTTCTCGCAAATGTTCTTGCAATCCCACGGGGCCAAGAACTGGCCTTTCTTGATGTTGACGGGGCGGCCGGTCTTGGCGCAGGCCTCAAGCAGGTCGCTCTGGCGGCAAAGGAAAGCCGGTATCTGCAACAAATCTATATACTGGGCGGCATATTCTGCCTGCGCCTCGGTGTGCACATCTGTCACAACGGGGATTTGCAGCTCTTTACCGATTTCGGAGAGGATGCGGCAGCCCTCTTGAATGCCAAGCCCGCGGAAGCTCTTCACGCTGGTGCGGTTCGCCTTGTCGTAAGAGGCTTTGAAAATAAAGGGAACCCCTAACTTGGTGCAAATCTCTTTGATGCTGCGAGCCATTTGCCAAGCGAATTCCTCGTTCTCTAAAGAGCAGGGCCCGAGCAGGTAAAACGGAGCCTTGCCGCCGATTTCTACATTCTGAATATGGAAGGACATAATACGCACGTATGCTGTTGCCTGTATTATGCAATATCAAACGCCTAAAGTCAATGAGATTTCGCTGTATTCTTGTTAAACTGTAAAAAAATCCCGTATCGGGCATGAAATGCATGCCCGGGCGCTCGCCATGCGCGTGATTACGGACAAAACTCTTGCATTGTGCCGCAATCAATAGTATGCTGGCTGCGTGAATGTTTTTTCTACATGCTGGAACAGTTCCCGCCATACGGAGGGTGGCCCCATTTGTGATGAAATCCGTGAGCTGGGCTTTGAATACATAGAAGCCTCTCACGGTTTGCCGCTCTCGAAACTGCCGGGTATTATTCAAGCCGTTGATGAGAAACGTATACGCGTGGCCGGAGTGCATAATTTTTGCCCGGCACCCATTGATATTCAGGGTGATGCGCCGGATGCGTTTCGCTTCACCTCTCATCGCCCCGAGGTGCGGGAGCGAGCCATGCGCCTCAGCATGGAAACCCTTACGGCCGCAGCCAGGCTGGGCGCACAATATGTGGTGCTGCACATGGGCGAGGTAGAGCTTTTCCAAGGGCATGATGCCACACGTACCCTTCAGCGCATGGCTCGCCATGGTTATGTAGGCACCCCCAAATATGCACAGATAAAAGGTGAATACGTACGCCGTCGTCAAAAACTGGCTCCCATCTACTTGGCTCGCGCCAAAGAAGCACTTTACCAATTGGCTGAAAAAGCAAAAGAATACAACCTTGTGTTGGGGGTAGAGGGCCGCAGCCATTTTGAGCAAGTGCCCGGTGATGCAGAGTTTTTTGACTTTTTATCAGAGTTTAAAGAGTATCCGCATGTGCGCTATTGGCATGATTTCGGGCATATTCAGCGCAAGCATAATCTCTTGCTCCTGAATCATGACCAATATTTGGCCAAGCTCAAACCCTTCCTTTACGGTGCCCACGTCAACGATGTGCAGTGGCCACAGCGAGATCACCGCGCCCCCTTCTTCGGTGGCGATGTGGATTTTGCCCACTTGCTGCCCCAATATTTTACGCAAAGCATGCCCCTCACCTGGGAGCTCTCCAAATCTGTCACCAAAGAACAAATCTTACGCGCCAAAGAACAGTGGGATGCTCTGCATGCCACCTTGCCTACTGCCTGATGCGGAGCAGGGCGGGTATTATTGCTGCATATAGGTTTTCAGCAGGGCAACGGCGTCGGTCGCTAATCTGCGGATGGCCGGTTCTTTGCCTTGGATGCCGGGGAGGCTCCAGAGGATGAAATCGTTGTGGGCAACGATGTTGAAGTACATGCCTCTCAAACAAGTGAGGCACCAGAGCCAGTCTGCCTGAGACATGCCCGGAAAATGCGCTCGTATGGCATCTTTCCACTCTTGCAGAGCAAAGGCGTAGTGAGATTCGTACACATCTCGGGTAAGCTCCGAGGGCTCGTAACCCATTTGGTTGAGAAAGCAAAGCACTTCTTCTCCGGTGGCGATGGTGGAATCTTGCCACCCGGTGATGGGGGCAGAAAGCCATGCGTAGATGATTTCCTCCGGGTTGTTGGTGGTTTTGGCCTTCCGGAGAGCGGCTGTGCAAACTGCGTTATACTGCTCTGAGATATGGGCGAGGGTGTCTCTGTACAAATCTGCCTTGTGGCCGAAATGGTAGCGAATGAGCCCTATGTTGACGCCTGCCGCGTTGGCAATATCGCGCACGGTGGCACCCTCATACCCCAAGCGGGTGAATTGGGTGATGGCTGCACGCATGATGACGGCTTTCGTTGCGTCCGATTTGTTCATGGCTGATTCAGCGGGTGGCGTTATCTTGAGAGATGGAGTCTAAGTAGCTGATGTCTTCTTTAGAGAAGCTTTCGAGCCTGGTTTTGGTGACTTTGCCGCCGGGGTCTTTGAGGTAAACATAGTTGTTTTTCTCATCAAAGCGCATCAACTTAGCGAAAAGCGTAGAGTTGCCGTGGCGGTTGCTCCACTCGCGGTAGCCCTTGGTTTTCAAGGTTTTTTTATAGGCTGCGTAGTCGGCCTCTGCCTTTTCTACACCGGCTTCGATTTCTGTTTGCATATCGTACAGATAATCCCCCATGCCGTTGATTCTGGCAGTGACTTTGCCGCCGTGAGGTGAGATAACAACAATGCCGGGGCGGCGGTCTATGCCGTATTTGCCGGCTAATCGGTTAATGGCAGAGAGACTGTAACGGCTGGATTTTCCTGGGCTGTCATCGATGGCGGCACCGGAGTCTATCTTGATGCGAATAACGCGCCCCTCACAGTAGGCGTCAAACTTTTTGGTTTCGAGCAGGGTTTTGCCCAATTCTTTACTTTTGGGGCTGGTGATGGAGTCATGAAACCAAATGATAATCGGTAAGCCTTGGCGGCGAGAGAGCTTGAGCGCTTGCCCGTAGTTGCTGAGCCAGCCGTTGCCCCGGCGCTTTTTCTCGAATACGGCATTGAGTTCTGCCTCAGAGGCCTCAAGGTCATCCGGGTCGGTCCATATAATCTCATCTTCAGCGGTGCTGCCCTCCACCTTTTTCAGGTCTGCCTCAGAGGTGACCTTCATGTTGATGGCGTCGGGGTTATTGGCTCCGGGTAAGAGGGTGTTGCCCATAAAGCCCGCTATCTCCGGCGGCAGATCTTTGGTTGCATTGGTGGTTTCCTCCGTAACTGTACGCTGGGTGAATATGCTGCACGCCTGCAACATGCAAGCTGCGCAGAGCAGTACGCTTTTGATGAGGGGGGCAGATTTCATGAGCTTGCGTGGGTGGGCCGGGGGTATCAGCTTTTCTCTTCTTGTTTGGCTTGCTGCCAAGCGTCTTCCATTTGTTGCGCCGTGGCATCTTGCAGGCTGATGCCGCGTTCTTTAAGGCTTTTTTCTAACTTGTTGAATCTGCGCTCAAATTTGCGGTTGGCGGCATCTAAGGCTACCTCGGGGTCAATGCCACGTCTGCGGCATAAGTTGACGGTGCAGAACAGCAGGTCCCCCAGCTCTTCCTCTACCTCGGGGGCAGTGTCGGGCATGGCCAGTGTGGCGGCTACCTCATCTGTTTCTTCTCGTATCTTCTCGACAACCCCGGCGTGGTCCGGCCAATCGAAGCCTACCTTGGCTACTTTTTTGGTGATTTTGGCAGCGCGCAGCAAAGCCGGCAGGCCATTGCCGCAGTTTTTGAGGTAAGGTTTGTCTTCTATGGCTTGCTCTTGGCGTTTAATGGCATCCCACTGGCTCAGCACGCCCTCTGTATCATTCACGGCAGAGGTGCCGAACACGTGGGGGTGGCGGCGTACCAGCTTGTCGCTCAGTTCGCAGGCAATGTCGTTGATGTCAAAAGCATCTTGCGGGGCCTCAGCTGCCATTTCTGCATGGAAGAGTACTTGCAGCAGCACATCGCCCAGCTCTTCTCTCATGTGCGGGCGGTCGTTGGCGCGTATGGCGTCTATGCACTCATAGGCCTCTTCCAATAAATTGGAGATTATACTCTCATGCGTTTGCTCGGCATCCCAGGGGCAACCGCCGGGGGCCCTCAGCCGGTGCATAACGGCTATGGCTCGCTCCAACTGCCGCTCCGGTACGCGGCAGTGTATCATTTCTTCATCTGTCATCATTTTTTGCGTTGGTCGCGGCGTTCGTTGGTAGCCTTGCCGGCCAAAATGTCGTCAATATGGGCAATCAAATCCCATGAAACACGGCGGCGCTGGTATTTGCGCCACAAGAGGTCTCGCAGCGTACGCCAATGTTCCTCCGTAAAGTCGGCCGGGGTGGGTTCTACTTCATCTTTCATGGCTCGGCCAACTTTAGGGGTGCAGGTAAGCTGCCACCAGCCACCGAAGTGGCCGGCCTCGTAGATGACCTTGTTGCCGTCCTCGTCTCTATCTTGCCAGGTGAATGTTTCCATATAGAAAATGCAGGTGTTTTAACGGCGGTTGTTACGGGGAAGATTGCGGTGTGCCTCCTCCACATCGGCATTCATGGTGGGGGTAATGTTTGCCGCGCCATCGTTAAGAGATACAATCAAGGGTTTGGCGCGCTCGCCATCCGCATTGTAGCGGTAGATAACTCGTTGCACAAGACGGCGATCATGCACGGAGAACATGCGCTCCTCCACCAAACGTGCTTGGGAGTCATACCCATACGCTACCTTATAGATGGGCTTGCGCCGGTTATCATAAATGGTGCAGCCGATGAGCTGGCCGTACTTGCCCTCCGTGTAATCGTTAATGGCTGCCAGTTGCCCGTTGGGTAAATAGGTGGCACAGCGCATGCCTTTCCACCCTGCTTGGCGCTTGTATACAGAGCGAGAACCATCCGGGTGGCGCATCACTCGCACCACATCGCGGTCTTCATGCGAAACATCAGGGCTTTGGGCATATGCGACCGACATTGCAGACATTGCGGCCAATGCTGCCATGGCAATTATGAGCTGTTTCTTCATGCATTCATTATACAATGTATAGTTGTTAAATCAAGCGTTAAGTATGGCTTGCAAGGGCATTTTTCTTGACACTTGCTGCATCACCCGTCACAATATCGCCATGCAAGTTAAAAAGCCCGTTAATGTTCGTCGGCGAGATGTGTTAGAGCGCATCCGCAGCCAAGTAGATCAATACAAAAGCCCCATGGTGCAGCTTATTCGTGAAAACGGTGGTATGCTCTCTTGTGGTAATACGGAGATTTATCTGGCTTCTTCCTTCGGGTTTTGTGATGGGGTAAAACGCGCCATCGAGATTGCCCATGCCGCGTGCGATATGTTTGCCGGTAAACGCATTTGGCTTATCGGCGAGATTATTCATAACCCCATGGTTAATGCCAGGCTTGATGCCTTGGGCCTGCGCCATCTGCCCTTTAAGGTTGATGCCCCCGAGTATGATGTGCTTACGGAGGAGGATGTTGTTATCATTCCCGCCTTCGGGGTGCCGGTTTCTCTGCGTAAGCGCTTAGAGGAAAAAGGCGTGCAGTTGGTAGATTCTACCTGCGGCAATGTGATGAAGGTGTGGACCCGCGTGCGCTCATACGCCCGCATGGGTATTACCAGCGTGATTCACGGTAAGGCCAAGCATGAGGAAAGCATGGCGACGGCCTCTCAAAGTTTGGGCGATGACGGTTTGGGAAATTATATTGTGATTTTTTCTGAGGCAGAGGCGCAAGCCTTGGTTGATTATATAGTGGGCAGGGGCGACAAAGATGCGTTTATGGCCCGCTTTGCCTCTGCTTGCTCCCCGGGTTTTGACCCCGATGTGCACTTGGCAGAAATCGGCATGGCTAATCAAACCACCATGCTCAAGAGCGAGACGGCGCATATTCAGAAAATGCTGCGTGAGGCTGTAACGGAACGAGACGGCAGTGATGCCCGCTTCCATGTGTTTGATACTATTTGCGGCGCTACTCAAGACCGCCAGAATGCTCTTTTTGAGTTGTTGGAAAAACCGCTGGATGCCATGTTCATCATCGGTGGTTACAATAGCTCCAATACTACTCACCTGGCGCACATTGCCGCGCGCCGCTTGCCTACTTTCTTTGTGAAGTCTGCAGAGTGCTTGATGAGTTTGCGGGCTATTAAGGCTTTTGACCTTGATTCTAAAGAAGAAACCGCCGTTGAGTTGCCATCTGCTGTGGCAGATACAGCGCGCATTTGGCGTATAGGGATTACTGCCGGGGCTTCTTGCCCGGATAATGTGATTGAGGAGGTGCTGCGCCGCTTGTCTGTTCTGCGTGGGTTCTCTCTGCCTACCCCGTGAGGCTTGCGCCCACTTTTTTTAATCAAAAAGGTATACAGAAAAACGCTCCTGCTGCTGAAGCAGGAGCGTTTGCTGTAATGATAAAGTGTAATGTCTGGCTTATCTGGCCGGAGGCAGAATCTCGTAGAGGGAAGCTTTGCTTTCGCCCTGGCTATTCTCACCGAATACTTTCACCTCGAAATCGGGGGAAATGCGCCCAATGGCTTCATTTGCCGGATCTGCAACGAGAGATTCATCATCAAGGTCTACTGTTGAATTATCCGTGTTGGCTACAATGGCGTATCCCTTGAAAGCCTCCATGTCGAAAGTAAGCTGATCGCCGGTTACCGGGCCGGTAAGGTTGCGGTCTACGCAGCAGAAGAAGAGCGGGCCGGAGGTAATAGCCTGACGCTGCGGGGCGGCTGCATCTTTGGCCTTTCTTCTGTTGCCGGGCTTAGTTTTAGCGGTATCGGTGGCTGCAACTTTCTGCGTTACATAAGCAAAGGCATTTTCGCCGGGTCTAAGACACTCGCCGTTAGCGACTTTTTCATCACCTTCGAGAATGCCGGGAAGTTCGGCAAAGAAAGTGGACTCCTTCACCGTATCTTTCTTGGCAAAAAGTTGGCGGAAATACGGGTTTGCCGTGTCACCTTTCAACTCGCCGTTGCTACCTATTCTGCCTTCCAGACGGTCGGCGGTGCTGTCACAGGGGAAAGTGTTATACGTTGACTGGAATGCCTTAGCTGCTGTAACGAGCTGCCCGATGTTTTGTTTGGCAGCTTGCTTGGCGCCGGAGTTAGAGAAGCTGAGAATGGCCACATAACCAACGGCGCCGAGGGCACCCATAATGGCAATTACCACGAGAAGCTCGATAAGCGTAAAGCCTTTTTTTACTTTTTTGGTGATTTTCATAAGAAATTAAGTTCTGTTTGACACCTCATGTATAGCATGAAAAGCGCGTGATGGCAAGCTGAAAACGCTCAAAATCAAAAAAACGTCAAAATTAGGGGGTATAATCTATAAAGGTACTCAGTGCCGGCTTAATTCTGTTGTAGGTTGGGTGTGTAGCTATATCCGGCCGGGGGCAGAATCTCATAGTCGGATGCTTTGCTTTCACCTTGGCTATTCTTGCCGAATATCTTAGCCTCAGTATCAGGGGTGAGTTTTCCGATGCCCGAGGTGTGATCATTAATGAGAAACGCGCCTTTTTCAAGCTCAACAGTGGCGCCGTCCGTATTGTATACGATGGCATATCCTTTGAATCCTGCCAGATCGAAAGTGAGCTGCTCTCCGGTTACCGGGCCGGTAAGGTTGCGGTCTACGCAGCAGAAAAGCAGCGGGCCTTTGGTAACGGCTTGGCGCTGCGGTGTAGACATTTTTTTGCCATTTTTCGCCTTTGAGTACATGGTAGAATCTTGTTTTTTCTTCATGACATAAGCAAAGGCGTTTTCGCCTGTCGTAAGACATTCGCCGTTGGCGAGTCTTTCATCACCTTCAATGATGCCGGGGAGAGCGGCATAGAACATGGCTTCATTAACGGTATGTTTCTGAGCAAATAACTGGCGGAAGTAAGGGTTGGAGGTTTCACCCTTTAATTCTCCCAAGTGTCCGACTTTGGATTCTACTTTGTCGGCGGAACTATCACACGGGTATGTGTTGTACGCAGCTCTGAAAGCATGCGCCACCATTCCGACTTGCGCGATGTTATGTTTGGCTGCCTGCTTGTCACCGGAGAGTCTGAAGTTCGCAACGAGAAAGCTGCCCAATGAGCCCATAATGGCAACCCCAACGAGAAGTTCAACAAGTGTAAACCCTTTTTTTTGTTTTTTGAGAATTTTCATAATGAATTAAGTTGTTATATTCGTTCTTAACGATAGCATGTGGCGTGAAAAAAAGTCAAGGGAAAACGAATAAAAATCAAAATCTATCACGAAAGATGAAATTTATGTAAAATTGACTTTCCGTGAGCAATAGTGAGCCGAATACATGACGCGCGCGTGCGATTTGGTGCTTGCAATGCACCGCCGATGCTGTAAAATGAAAGGCGATATGAGTACAATATATGATCAGATAACGGCAGGCATGAAAGCTGCCATGTTGGGGAAAGACCAGCTCACCCTCGGTGCGCTGCGTAGTGTGAAGGCCGCGCTTCAGAATGCCCAAGTGGCTAAGGGTAATGCCCGCGAGCCGCTCTCCGAGAATGAGGCCCAAAACGTGGTGCGCAAGCAAATTAAGCAGCGCGAGGACGCCATCGCCATGTATGAAAAAGCCGCCCGCCCTGAGCTGGTGGAAAAAGAGCAGGCTGAGATGAAGGTGCTTACCGCTTTGTTGCCGGCCGAGATGGGCGAGGCAGAGATTATCCCCGTGCTTGAGGCGGTTATTGCCGAGCTGGGGGCTACTTCTAAGAAGGACATGGGCCGTGTGATGAAAGAAATGCAGGCTCGTACCGAGGGACGCGCCCCCGGTAAGTTGCTGTCTCAGCTTGTGGGGGCACGTTTAGCATAATCAATGCCATGTTCTGCGCCGTTATAGTAGCTGCCGGTAGTTCTCGCCGCGCCGGGTTTGATAAATTGGCAGCCCCCTTGGCCGGGGTGCCGGTGCTGCGGCGCAGTGTGGATGCCTTTGTGGCTGCCGGGTGTGCCGCTGTGGTGGTGGTGTGCCCGGAGTCTCGATGGCAAGAGGTGGGCTTGGGGGCTGCCGCTTTCCCAATCCCCGTGTTGCGAGTAGATGGCGGGGCAGAGCGCCAGAACTCCGTAGAGGCGGGGCTCAACGCGCTGCCCGAGGACACCCGCTATGTGGCCGTGCATGATGGTGCCCGCCCGCTTATTACCCCGCAAGGCATTGTCGCGTGTTTGGCAGCGGCGCAGCAAACGGGTGCCGCTGCCTGCGCCCACCCCATTGTTGATACGCTGAAACGCGCAGATGCCGCGGCTTGCTCTCTGCCCGAGAAAGTGAGCCGCGACAACCTTTGGGGCATGGAAACCCCGCAGATTTTTGACCTTGCCATGTTGCGCCGCGCCTATGCCTGCGTGGCAGAACAGCAGTTGGTGGTGACGGATGAGGTGTCGGCGGTAGAAGCTCTGGGCATTGCTACGCGCTTGGTGCAAGTGGGCCCCAATCTTAAAATAACGCTGCCCGGCGATTTGGAGTTGGCAGAGCTTATTTGGCAACACCGTACATGAGCTCACTTGTGGCACAGCGAGTGTGGGTGGTAGGCCACGGTTTCTTAGGCCGTGTGCTTGCAGATGCCTGCCGTGCCCGTGGTGCTGCTGTGCTCACCATAGACCCTGCCGCCCCCGCAGATGTGCAAGGGCCTGCAAGTGATGCTGCAACCTTGGCTGCAGCTATGGAGCAGGGGGCGCCCGAACTGGTATTTTGTTGCATGGCTACCCATGGCGGAACCGTTGCTGAGTACTCCGCATGTTATACAGGCACCGTGCAGGCCTTGTTGTGTTGTTGCCCTGCGGCAAAGATTATTTTTTGCTCTTCCATCTCCGTGTACGGAGATTGCGGTGGCTTGTGCGTAACAGAGCAAACCCCACCCCACGCCACAACGGAGCGTGCCGCCGTGTTGTTGGCGGCAGAGCAAGCCGTGTTGGCCCGTGGTGGTTGTGTGGCCCGTTTGGCTGCTTTGTATGGCGAGCAGCGTTGTGAGCTGCGCCGCCGCCACCTGGCAGGCGAACCTCAGTTGCCCGGCGCGCCTACCCGCATGCTGCACTATGTGCATGTGGAAGATGCCGCTGCGGCTCTGTTGCTGTTGGCCGGGCAATCTGCTGCCATTTTTAATGTATGCGGGGCTAGCTTCAGCAAGGCAGAGGCTTATGCCGCCTTGGCGCGCGAAACCGGTGTGCCGATTTCTGCCGCCGTTTCCCCTGCCTCTTGCCGTGGCGGGGTGAATGCTCGTGTCTCTTCTGCTGAATTGCTCGCCCTAGGCTGGGCGCCCCGCCCGTTTTTTGTTGAATAATGCGCCCGGATTATTACCAGCTGCTGGATGTGCCCGAAAACGCCACCGCTCGCGATATCAAAGTTGCATACCGCAAGCAAGCCATGCGCTATCACCCCGACCATAATGAGGGTAACGCGGCGGCTGAAGAACGCTTTAAGCTGGTGGCAGAGGCCTACCGCGTGTTGGGTGATGCCGAGCAACGCGCCCACTACGATGGCTGGCTGGAGCGCCACCGCCGCCTGAGCATGGCCCCCGAGCTGGCAGATATGCCGCGCCGTGCACGGGTATCCGTGCGCCATGCGTACGAGCGCCGAGACTCGCGCCGCCGCCGCCGGTATGCGCGCAATGCCGAGCCCCCGCTGCGTGTGCGCCGAATGCTCATGCGCCCCACATTTTCATTCTCTCGCTGGCATTTGGTGGCGTTTTATCTTTTTGCTTTTTCGCTGATGTTGCCATGGGCCGTGCGCTATGGGCAGCGAGATGATGCAGAACTTGCGGCCAAACGCGAGAAACGCGAAAAAGAAGAGGTGCAAGCCCTTTACGCCCGCGCCTGCAATGGCGATGCCACCGCCCAATACCGCTACGGTAATATTTTATACCATGGCCTCAACGGTACTGCCCCCAACGAAGAGGAGGCCATGCTCTGGTGGCAGCGTGCCTCCCATCAAGGCCACACCGGCGCGGCTCATAATCTTAATGAGGCTGCGCGTATACGCGCCGAGCGCGAGGAGAATGCAACACCCGCCGAAATGTGATTTGCCTAAAGAACAAGGGAGCCGCTAGGTGCAGCTCCCTTGGTAAACAGAATATCATTCAGCTCGTGAATCAGATAAGCCCAACGGCCTTGCGCACGCGTGAGAGTACCTTGGCCGCAGCCTCTCGGGCTTTGGCGGCACCGTCTGCCAGCACTTCATCTACATAGCCGGGGTTGGCCATAATCCAGTCGCGCTTTTCACGTGCAGCGCGGAAGTATTCCCAATAGGCCTCAAACAGGTCTTTCTTGAATTGGCCGTAGCCTACACCACCGCGATGGTGCGCCTCTACCATTTCTTCATACTGAGCCGGGGTGGCAAACAACTTGTAAAGGGCAAGGATGATGGAGTTTTCCGTGGGTTTGGGCGCCTCCAGCGGGGTGGCATCCGTTACCACTTTTTTGTTAATGAGCTTGCGCAGGGCTTTTTCCTCGCCGAAAACAGGCAGGGTGTTGCCATAGCTCTTGCTCATTTTCTGGCCGTCAAGCCCGGGAACAATGGCGGTAACCTCGTTGATGATGGGCTCGGGCATGTGCAGAAGGTCTGCGCCGAAGGCATCATTAATCTTGCCGGCGAGGTCGCGTGTTACTTCAACGTGTTGTTTTTGGTCTTTGCCTACGGGCACGGCATCGCTGTCGTAAAGCAAAATATCTGCCGCCATGAGGGCGGGGTAGGCAAAGAGCCCGTGGTTGGGGCTGAACCCCTTGGCAATCTTGTCTTTGTAAGAGTGGCAGCGCTCCAGCAGGCCCATGGGGCATACGGTGGAGAGAATCCATGCAAGTTCGTTGACCTCGGGTACGGCAGATTGTGCAAAGAAAACAGCCTTTTTCGGGTCGAGCCCGCATGCCAGCAGGTCTATGGCCATCTCGTATGTATTGGCGCGCAGTGTCTCTGCACTCGGCAAGGTGGTCATGGCGTGGTAATTTGCAATGAAGTAGAATGCTTCACCCTTATTTTGCAAATCGATAGCGTTTTGAATGGCGCCGAAGTAGTTGCCGATATGGAGTTTTCCGCTGGGTTGTAATCCTGTCAAGAATCTCATGGTTCGTATGTCTGTGTGTTATTGTGTAAAAAATTAATTGCCGGTGAAGAGTTGGTCCAGCATGGCTTTGAGCGCAACCGTGTCGTATACCCCCTCAATGGTGCGCAGGCTGATACCTTCTGTGTAGATAAAAATTGTCGGTACCTTGGTTAACCCGAAACCTTCTGCTATTTGGGGGTATTCATCTGCATTAACATCTACCACCTGCACATTGCCTTTTTCGTCTTCTGCCAGTTTTTTGAGTGCCTTTCGCATCGCGACACTATGCTGACACCAATCTGCCGAGAAGAGAAGAATAAGCTTGCGCCCCGATACACCCGTAATCTGCTTGATATCTTCGCCATTATATTTGCTATACAGCTCATAACGGGGGGCCGAGGCTACGCCGGTGCCTAAGTTGACATTTTGGCGAATTTCGGAGTGTAGGGACCGGCGCTCCGGGTTGGGGGCCGGGCGTGTAGAGGTTGTGAAACTGGCCGCTCGTATGGCCTGCGCATCATCATCATCACTACACCCTACCATGAGGCAGGGTGCCAGCACAAGAGATAACGGTATCAAGGCGCGTTTCATTCCGCAATAATTCTTACGCCAAATCGCCCTTTTGTAAAGAACATTATGCGTTCTATGGCAAGAAAATGTCCTTTTTCCCACCGGGGATGAAGCGAAGCACGCGGCGTTGTGAAAGTTCCATGCTTTTTCCGCTGCGGGGAATCGTTAATCTGCGGGCGGCCACGGTTTTATACCTGAAAGAGCCGAACCCCGCCAATTTCACCTCACCGTCTTCGGTTAATCCGTCTTTGATAGCTTGGGTGACGGCATGTAAGGCCAGCTCTGCGGCTCTTTGGGTGGCGGTGCCCCCCAAAGCTTCGCGAATCTCCTCAAGCAGTTCTTTATTTGTCATTCGGGCCGGGGATGTGTATCACTCATTGCGGTTTTGCGCGTGACTCAAGATGATGAAAATGTAATACACGAGCATGGCAATGGATGACAGAGCAGCGGCAACATAGGTCATGGCTGCCCAGCGTAATGCCGTTTGGGCTTGACCGTGCATCTCACGGTCTGCCATGCCCGAGGCCTCGAGCCATTGCAAGGCGCGGTTGGAGGCGTCAAACTCTACCGGCAATGTCACCAGTGCAAAAAGCGTGGTAGAGGCAAACAGGGCAAGCCCTATCCATGCCAAGGTAGGGCTGTTGCCCGCCGCTAACAGAATGAGCCCCAACACCAACACGATTTGCCCCAAGCGGGAACCCAAGTTTACCAAGGGAACCAGCTGGCTTCTTAACCCTAACCACGGGTATGCTTTGGCGTGCTGTATGGCGTGCCCGCATTCATGTGCCGCTACGGCCATGGCTGCTACACTGTGGGTGCCGTACACCATATCGCTGAGGTTTACTGTGCGGTTGGCGGGGTTGTAGTGGTCCGTTAATTGCCCCGGGGTGTGCGTAACTTGTACCCCGTTTATGCCGTTGGCGTTCAGCATGGCTCGGGCAACATCTGCCCCCGAATAGGCGGCCGGGGTTGCGGAGAATCGTTTCATTGCGGCCATCATTCGGTTTTGTACAATGCCACCAATGACACCGGCCACCAGCATGATGACTAACCCAAGCAATGAGAGTGTGTTGTATGTGCCGAACCCGCTGTTAGAGGCATAGGCTAATAAAGTATCGGCAGATGATGTGAAAAGTTGTACCATAATTTGTGTTTGTTTCTATGGATGATAGACACCGTAATTGCTCTATCTGTTCACTCTTGCGGGCGTTTTTTTTGACATAACGGACTTAGCGAATATTTTTGCTGTTTAGAAATTTTTGAACTTGACGCAGATAACCGTGAGCGTATACTGATAGTGATGCTTTAGTCGGGTGCTTGAAAATAATTAATGTAGAAATTAAAATATCATGAAAAAACATACACAAGCAGATGCCGAAAACGGCAAACTCAGCCGTAAGCACGGCAGAGCAACGGCGATTACCCTTGCTGTTTTGGGTGGTGCGATTGTTATAGGCAGTGAGGCACAAGCGGCCGCCGCTGCTGAGCCTATCGTCCCCCCGTTAAGCGAGCCTGCCGCAACGCCGGATAAAGTCATCAGCCCTCCGGATGTAGAGGTGACCCGGGCTACCTTTATTCCGTATCGCCCGAGAGAGCGTAAGACGCCTGACAGCTCAGGTGATTCTCATTCGGCGTCAAAGGGAACTCAACAATCTTCATCCATGCCCGCCACTCCGGTTATCTTGAGCGATAACCCTTCACAGATACCTATGCCCATAAACATGTCCACAGAAGATATGGATGATGGACTCTCTGCTGATATAGGATTGGGTGATGGCCTGAGTGTCGGTGACTTAGGTGATGAGCCAGTCACATGGCGAGGCGGCCTCGACTCAAGCGAAGACGTAATCATACCGTTGGAGGGTATTTTCTACGATCTCAAGAGGAAGAGGAATGGCAGGCCTTCCGGTTTGGAATCTGCTGATGAAATGCAGGTTGTGGAAGCACTTTCCAAGTTCTTTGCCAAATGGAATGTAAGAGAATTGTCTCAATATTACCGGGCCGATACCCGCTCGTACGTTTTCAGCTGGTATTTACCGGTTGCAAAGGCGAGATACGGCCCCATTGCCTTTGAAGTGGGCACCCCCGATAAGGATGAATCCATATGGGAGTGTAAGCCCTCTGCTTGGTTGGCCGTATACCGTGGCAGGGTCATTGCTCCCAAGACCGGCAAGTTCCGATTCATCGGCATGGCAGACGACTTTATAGCCGTTCGCTTTGATTCGAAGACTGTGTTGGAAGCCGGGTACTTTGCCCCCACGTTCTTTTCAACAAAGGCGACCCGCGAGAAATGCCGTCTTTCTGTCCCCGCCAATCGTGAAGCTTTTCTCAATGCTCGCAGGGGCTATGAGATGATTACCTCAATAAGCGGTTGTGATAAATGGAATGCTGAAATCGGTGGGATTGTGGCCGGGGCTCCTTTCTCTGTGAAAGAAGGTGAAAAGTACAATATTGAAATTGCGGTGGCAGATATCTCCGGCGATTCGGTTGGGTTTGTGCTTTTTATTGAAGATGTGACAGACGGGAAGAATTCTCAAGCTAAGCGCTACGACTTGTTCCGCACCGGCAATATTAACCCGGATGTAGACAAAGTAATACAGGCAATTAAAGATGCGGGGTGTTATGAAGGCGACAACCGCATTCCTTTTAACGAGGACTCATGGATATGGGAAGCCGATGCGTATTAGTCTTGCTTTTTGTGTGCCGGTGAACCTGCGTTAACGGAGATTCTGTATATTTCCGCGCAGGTGCTCCGGCCCGATACGCTTGATGGGAGACCCTGCAAAAAGTTGATTAAACTCATTGTCGTTGAGTTGAGATAATTGAGCTGTGCTCAGCTTTTTTAAGGAGGCGGGCATTAAGAGATGAGGGTCTGTTTTGCCTGCATTTTTTTTGCGATTCCAAGGGCAGGCTTCTTGGCAGATATCGCAACCGTAAAGCCTGTCGCCTTGTTCTGTTGCAATGGGTGACGGCGTGGGGGATTTTGCCTCAATGGTCCAAAAGGAGAGACATTTGCCGGCATCACAGCAACCGTTTTTCAGGGCTTGGGTGGGGCAAGCTTCTTCGCAGCGGTGGCAGTTACCGCAGCGGTTGGGCACGGGGTGGTCGTAGGGTAATTCAAGGGTGGTCAGTATGGTGGCTAAAAAACAATATGAACCGCGCTTGGGGCGTATCAGCAAACCGTTTCTCCCTATCCAGCCAAGCCCTGCCTGTGCTGCAAAAAAACGCTCGCTCACCGGCCCGGAATCCGTGAAACACCGTTGCACTCCACCATAAAATTGAAGCGTCTCGTCAATATCAGCCAATTTTGCGAGCAGAAGTTTATGGTAATCTTCCCCCTGTGCGTAGCGTGCAATGCGCCCGTGCTCTTTTCTTGCGTCTTCAGGGGCGTATTCATAGGTCAGCATGATAACACTGCGCACCCCGGGCAGTACCAACTGCGGGTTTTCTCTTGCCGGCAAGTGGCGCTCCATCCACTGCATATCTGCATGCTTGCCTTCAGCCAACCAATCAGCCAAATAGGGGGGCTGTTGGGCATGGGCAGGGGCAATGCCCAGTGCAGAGAACCCCAAGGCTTGTGCCGCATATTCTGCAGCTTGCCTTGCCGCTTGTGCTGAAAAAGTCATAATGAATCAAGAACCTCTTTGGCATGTTTGCGGAATGGTGCAGAAAGCCAACGCTTGGTGCTGTGCGGCAGGGGGAGTGATTCTATCACATGCATGGCACCGTTGTCTACCTTGACGCTATTGGGCGTTGCGGTTTCGTGCTCTGCTTTGATGTAGCCTAGTCTTTGCATGTTGGCAGAGGCTGCTTTGCAACCCAGATTTGCGGCTTTCTTGTATAGCCTTAAGGCCGCAAGCTCATCTTTTTCTGTGCCTATGCCGCGCTCGTACATGGTTGCCAGATTATTGATGGCGTTGGCATCGTTAAATTGCTCGCCATACGTAAAATACTTGAACGCCACTTTGGGGTAGCGCTTTTTTAAGCCTACGCCGTTGAGATATATATGGCCCAAATAGAAAAAGAGATTGGGCACGCGGGCATCGATGCCGGCTTGTGCTTTGAGCAGGCGCAGAGCTGTTTTGGGGTCTTTGTAGCCACCTCTGCCGGTGATGAGAAAACGTGCTAATTCAACGCGCGCTTTACCATAGCCGCTGTTAGATGCTTTCAGCATCCATTCGTAGGCATCGTGGTCTGATTTTGCTCGCCCTATGCCTTTTTCGCAATACAGCGCATAGCGAAAGGTGCTTTCTAGTTTTACCGTAACGGTGTGTTTGTGGTCGGGGTACAGCTTTAATTCACCTGTGGCAATGCGCCGTGCCAGTGATTCTGCTTTGATGGGGGTTGCCGGCAAGCCGCGGCGCTTACCCTCGTACACATCCAATAATAAAAGAGCGGCAAGCGGGTGGCCGTGTTCCGCACAATATTCTAACCTGGCCGTGGCGTTGAGTATGTTTTCGTTTTGGGGGTCGTTGAGAATGTAGGCGGTGGTGGTGTAAGTGGTTTCCAGTTTTGAAAACGGTACCTCATCATCTGCTGCTGCTGTGTGGGCGAGCGCGATGCCGGCGGCTGACCATATGCTGATGAATCGGTGCTTCATAATGCGGTGGCCCACTGCAATAATAATTCATCTACCCACGTTTTACCGTAGAATATATACCCCCACGCGCCCATAATCAGCACCGGGCCGAAGGGCATGGGTTGCCCCCGCCGTATACCTGCTATCAAGGCCCATAACAGCCCTAATATGCTGCCCGCTACCAGGGCAAAACAACAGCCGAAACCACCGCACAGCACGCCTATGCTCATGGCTATCCACGCATCGCCGCTGCCCAAGGCTTCTTTGCGGGTAGATACCCCCTTGCAGGTGCCGCTCAGCTGTTCATGGTCTTCTAAGTGAAGGATGCTGCCGTCTGCCAATGTGGCGCTTTCTGCGCTGAAAGTGATGGTGCCCGGGGCTTGTTTTGCGGCAGTACAAATGGTGGCATCCACCAGCTGAACCCGGTTGCTGTTTTCCATAAAAAGCTCGCTCCATGCGTAGCTTTCATCATCAATTTTCAATTCGATATCATCCCCTACTTGTTGCAGACTCCATTTCTTCGCCTCTGTATAGTTTTTGTTCTTATTGCCGAACATGGCGCGCCCGAGCAGCCCGATGGCTTTCAGCAGTACAAACGCCCCCAAACCGCTGCCTATACTCAGCAGCAAGGCATCCCCCCATTCATAGGTGTTAAACAGATTGTAGGGGTCTGACAAAACGGCCAAGAGCCCCGCAGCTGTTGCCACAAGGGTGATGCTCGGTAACACCACCATTTGCTCCCAGTCTACACACAGGGTTGCCAGCATGGCCGCACCCCATATGCATATGAATACCAAGGCAAAGAACCCCACGCTCTGCTCTTGCCCCAAATAATATGCCGTAGCTGCAAAAAATAATGTACATGTCAATTCTACCAACCAGTAGCGCACGGATATTCGCTGCCCGCAACACGCGCTCTTGCCCCTTAACAGCAACCAGCTGATTAACGGTATATTCAAATACCACGGTATCTCTTTATTGCAGGTAGGGCAATAGGAGCGGCGCGGCTCATTCACGCTCAATCCGCGCGGCATTCGGTAGATTACCACATTCAAAAATGACCCTATACATGCCCCGAACAGGGCGAAACATAAAGGAAGTACCCACGCATTCTGGGTTGATATCTCCCATATCAAGATGTTCAGTTGCTCCTGCATACACCCATTTTACCATATTGTTCTTCTGCTGAAAAGTAGAAAAATTGCCACTTTTCATTTAACTTTTCTTAAAAATACGGAAAAATGTAACATTTTAGTATTGACAAGTGAGGTCTCGGCATGTATGCTTCGTCGCGCATGAGATCTATCCTGACAATTCTGACCGGCATTATGCTGGTGTGTAGCGCGTGGGCCGACACCGTGTCGGACTTGCGTCCTGCCATCAATGATGCGGCCGCGAAACATGGTGTGGACCCCGTGTTAATGGAGGCGATTATACGCCACGAATCGGCCAACGCGACATCCTCAGCTGCTCGCCGTAAAAATAATCTTGCCGGTATTATGGGCAAGAAAGGGCAGCGTAAATATCAGTCCAAAGAGGAGTGTGTGCATGACCTTGCTCGCTTGTTGGCCAAATACCGCGCTAAAGGGCGTACTACAGTGCCGCAGATTGCACGCGTGTACTGCCAAAGTACGAGTACTTGGGTGCGCCATGTCAATAGCTATATGAGCCAAATTCGCAGCGGTAAGTTCGGGGCGTTGGAGGAGAAGGCCACAACAGCCGAGTAAACGCATCATCCCCCCCAAAAAAATACTTCATGCCGTGTTGCCGATATAGGGTGACACGGCGTTTTGTTTGTGGCCGCCACTTGCAGCAAAAGCGTCAGCCGTAAAATGCAACATCGCCCCATGGCTGACAAGCCCGGGGCGATGTGTGGGTGGGTAAAATATTACTTGAGCTTGAGCACATCGACCACGGCAGAGGTAATCTCTTTCATGTCGTCCATGCAAAGCTCGCCCATGTGTGCAATGCGGAAAGTTTTATCCTTAAGCCCACCGTAGCCGTTGCCCAGCTGCATGTTGCGCTCTGCAAGGGCCTTGTTGAGCTCGGGGATGGAGATAAGCTCGCTGCAGCCCTTGGGGTGGGCATCTATCACTGTAAGGGTTTTGGAGAGGTACTTGCGGTTGGGGTAAACGCGGAAGTACTCATCTGCCCAAGCGCGGGTAAACTCTGCACACTGCTCATGGCGTGCAAAGCGTGCTTCTACGCCCTCCTCATTCACAATGTGCTGCAACTGTTTATCCAACGCATACATGAGAGAGAGGCAGGGGGTGGAGGTATACTGGTAGTTCTTTTTGTCAATGAAGTCCCAGAGGGTGCGCAGGTCAAAGTAGAGCCCACGGTTCTGCACCTCGGCGGTGCGGTCGTATGCCTTTTTGCTCATGGCGCAAATGGCCAAGCCCGGGGGCAGGGCAAGGGCTTTTTGCGTGGAGGTGATGAGCACATCTATACCCAGCTTGTCGGTTTCAATCTTGGAGCCTGCGGCAGATGATACGGCATCTACCAACCACACTACATCCGGGTATTTTTTCATCACCTCTGCAATTTCTTCCACAGGGTTCTGAATACCGGAGGAGGTTTCATTGTGCGTTACCGTGATAACATCATACTTGCCGGTGGAGAGTGCGGCATCTACCATTTCCGGGGTCGTGGGCTCGCCCATCTCGCTGGAGAACTTATCTGCCGGTATGCCATTGGTAGTGGCCATCTTATACCACTTGTCGCCGAATGCACCTACAGAGAACACCGCGGCGCGCTTGGCCGTGCAAGAGCGGATAGCGCCCTCCATAAGGCCTGAGCCGCTGGAGGTGGAAAGCAAGATGCGGTTTTCCGTGAAAAGCACCTTCTGCATGTTGTCAGAAATGCGCTTCTGAATTTCGGATGCCTTCTTGGAGCGATGCCCAATCATGGGCAGGCTCATTTCTGACAGAATATCCTCCGACACGATGGTGGGACCCGGTATGAAAAGTTTGATGGCCATATGTGAAAAAAGTTTGTAACGTCCATTATACTATCATCTCGAAAGTCTCTTGGCGAGAATAAAGTTGCAGTTGTGACAAAGAAGATGATTGCAAGCGGACAATATTTGGTGTAAACTGACGGACATATGAAGCTTTTGAGCCGTTTACTAGTCATGACTTTGGCCGTGGGTGCCGTGGTACCCGTGCAGGCTGCAGAACAAAATGCCGGGAAACAGGCACCCAAACCCACGCGTATTGTGAACCGTGTGGCTGCCGTGGTGAATGGACGCCCCATTACCTCCTCAGAGGTGCGTGCCCGTTTGCGCCCTTATGTGAATGAGCTGCTGATGCTTTATCCCCAGCAGGGCGGGCGCTTTAACGGTGAGTTGATTAAAGCCAAGCAGGCTGTGCTTGATGAGTTGGTTGAGCGCGAGCTGGTGTTGAGCGATTTTGAGGGCAAAGGTATGCAAATGCCCGAAAGCGCCGTGGATGAAGAAATTAACCGCCGCATTCTCTCGCATTTCAACGGTAAGCGTGATGCCCTCTTGGAAAACCTGCGTGCCTCGGGCATGACGTACAGCGAGTACCGTGAGTCCGTTCGTAAAGAAATTACCGTGTCTGCCATGCGCAATATGCGTTATGACCGCGATATCCCCCCCACCCCCGATGAAATTCGTGCAGAGTATGAGGCTACTAAGTACGATTACCGCGATATGACCAAAGACTCGGTCCGCTATAAAAAAATCTTTATCCCCATGGGGGGTACAGATGACCCCAATGCCACCCCCGATGAGCAGTTGGAGTTTGCTTTGAACTTGGTTAAGCAAATCAGAAAAGGTGAAATCAGCTTTGAAGACGCTGCCGTGCAGTGGTCTCGCGATGAATTTGCACACGAAGGTGGGCAATGGCCATACCGTAAACGCGCTGATTTAGCGGTGAGCTTTGCCAATATCGTATTTGCCATGCCCAAGAATGAGGTGTCTGACCCCTTGGTGTCTCCCCACGGCTTTACCATTGTCTGTGTGCAGTCCGTTAAGCGTGCCTCCCCCCCGTCGCTCGAGTCTCCCGGCATTAAGGCTCGTGTGGATGAGTCCGTGCGCCGTAAGAAGAGTGAAGAGCGTTACAGAGAGTGGATTAAACGTTTGCGTAAAAAAGCGGTTATTCGCATCTACATCTGATTCAATCTGAAATCAACTTGTCCGGCCCGTCATGCAATTTCAGTCATGGCGGGCCGTCTTTTATGTTTTTTGTCTTGCCAATAATGCTTGTAGAGCGTATGCTTTCCCTGTAATGAACATTCAACTCTTCAAAGACCTTTGCGAGGCAACCGGGGCTCCCGGTTTTGAATACGGCATCCGTGATCTCATCATCAAAACGATGACTCCCTTGGCCGATTCTATCAGCGTTGACAACATCGGCAATGTGATTGCTGTTATTAAGGGCAAGAGCAGCGATAAAAAAATTATGTGCGCTGCCCATATGGATGAAATCGGCTTTATTGTGCGCCATATAGACGATAACGGCTTTATCCGTATTTTGCCCTTGGGTGGTTTTGACCCCAAAACTCTTACAGCTCAGCGTGTGACGGTGCATGGTACAAAAGACCTGCCCGGTTGCATGGGGGTAAAGCCCATTCATGTGATGGCCCCCGAGGAGCGCTCCAAAATGCCGGCCGTTACAGATTACGTGGTTGACTTAGGCTTGTCTAAGGAAGAGGTAGAAAAGTATGTATCCATTGGCGACTCCATTACCCGCGTGGGTGATTTGGTGGAAATGGGCGACTGCCTTAACGTGAAGAGCATTGACAACCGCGGCGGTTGTTTCTTGCTCATTGAGGCCATTAGCGCCATTGCTGAGGCCGGCCAAAAGCCTGACTACGACCTTTACGCCGTATTCTCCGTGCAAGAGGAGGTAGGCTTGCGCGGTGCCCAAGCTGCCACGATTGCCATTCAGCCCGATTTCTCATTCGCGCTTGACGTTACCATTGCATTTGATACCCCCGGCAGCGGTGCGCATGATAAATGCACGGTTCTCGGCAAGGGTACTGCCATCAAAGTATATGATGGTACTTTGATTACGGATAGCCGCATGGTCAAGTTCCAAAAAGCTTTGTGCGAGGAGGGGGGCATCCCCTACCAGTTAGAGCTGCTCGCCGCCGGTGGCACAGATGCCGGCGCCATGCAGAAGTTTGTAGCCGGTGGCTCTGTGGCCGGTGCGGTTTCCATACCGGTGCGCAATGTGCACCAGAGCATTGAAATGGCTCACAAGACAGACGTGCAGGCCAGCGTAGATTTGCTGGCTGCCTGCTTTACCTCCCTTACCCGTTGGGATTGGTCTTGGGAGCGTAAGGAGCGCACGCTTGCCCCCAAAGAGGAGGCTTGCTCTGCCAAGCCCGCTGCAAAAAAACGCTGCTGCCGTAAAAAGTAACAGGCTGTAAGCCGCTTTGTTTTTGCGCTGCTTTGTCTCTACGGCAAAGCAGCGCTTTTTTCTATTGCCGCCATGGCACTGAATTAGCTTGCCTTGGCTTGTTCTGTTATGATATAAATGCCGTGTTCATGTCTTGGATTTTACGCATAGTCTCACTTGTGATGGTATTTGCGGCCACAGCGGCCGCGAATTCCCCTCAGCAAGAGCCTGCCATACAATACAGAAATCCGCTCAAAGCCATGACGGCGCGTTATTCTCAGCCTGTTAACATACGCCTGCTGCCGGAGTGGAAACTGACAGAACAACAGGCAGAAATCGCCGCCCGCCCGCCCGTGCTGGTGGCAGACCCGCGGCGCGTGCGTTTTATTTACCCCGAGGATGTGGAGCCCTCGGCAGAGCAAGTTGCCGCCGGGGCCGCCCTTACCCCCACCCAGAGAAAAAAGATGCAACGTGCCCGCCGCTTGGCCATGCGAGAGGCCGTTTGGCGTGCCAGCGTAGAGGCCGAGGTGTACAACTGCGCCCACTCTGAAGCCTTGGCTGCCATGGAGAAAAAAGGGCGGCATATTGTGATTAAATTGGGCGAGCAAAAAGGCTATTATATGGATGGGGAACAAGAGTTGCGCTCTTTCCCGGTGTGTAGCGGTAAAAAATCTACACCCTCGCCCAAAGGGCATTTTCATGTGCAGGAGAAACAAAAAGAGCACCGCTCTAACCTGTACAACAATGCCAATATGCCCTTTTATATGCGCTTGACCTTAGATGGTGTCGGTTTGCACCAAGGGCGTATTCGCAAGTACCCGGCATCTCACGGTTGTATACGTTTAACCCATGAAGATGCCGTTTATTTGTTTGAACAATGCGAGGTAGGCACAGCTGTTTTTATTGTTGATTGAGCCATGAGCAACGCAACCCCATTGGTGTTTCGCACGGCAACGCCGGCAGATTTGCCCGCACTGCGTGTGTTGTATGATGAAATTATAGACGCTATGGATGCCTCTCGCTGGCATGCACAGTGGCGCAAAGACGGGTACCCTACCGATGCCGATTTTGCAGAGGCCATAGAGCAGGGGTGCCTGCACCTTGCCGTTTGCGGAGATTCTCTTGCCGCGGCCGCGGTTTTCAATCATCAATACAACGCAGGATACGATGCCGTGCCTTGGCAAGTGCAATGCCTGCCCGCGCAGGTGCTTTGCATTCATACCTTGGGTGTTTCTCCGCGTATGCAGCGGCGTGGTGTTGCCTCTGCCATGGTTCAACACGCAGTTGATACCGCCCGCCGCAAACATTGCCGTTGCATCAGACTTGATGTTATAGAAACAAATAAACCTGCTGACCTTTTATATGAAAGCTGTGGCTTTTCATTCCGCGAATCGCGGCGGTTGACATACGATTCTGTGTGTGCCGTGTTCAATATGTATGAGCTGATGCTGTGACGTTATGCCACCGCTGCCCGGCTGAATTGCAAGACCAAATGCGACAGTAAGTGATTTTTCTTCTATTTAGACTGCAAATTTGATAAAATGGAGCTTTTCTGCACGTGCCATGAGGCGTGCAGATTTTCCTTCAAAGATGCGGCGAGGATAACGGTTCATCC
>JAZNGY010000148.1:0-6688 GCA_045576695.1 Akkermansia sp. | reverse complement strand
ATTTTGATGGTCGTAAATCATAAAGCCACGCTTTTCTGTCGCCGCCGTTTTCAACGGGGCTCCTATTTTTTATCTATCTGAACCGGAGGTTTCGTTCGCCCGCTGTCGCGGGCTCTCTTCACGCTCCGGCTAAGATTCTTGTCGCTCCGCTATCACGGGGCTCGTAAATTCGGCTCACTTACGCGAGCCATCTGTCCGCTAAACTCCAATTTATCAACCGAAATGTTTTACAGAGCGAATAAATTTTATGTTTTTTATTAAAAATTAACGACTTACAAAAAGTAATAATATTTTTATATTTTTTTATGTAGAAAATGTGAGGTACTTTTCGTTCCCCCGAATGTAAGGTTAAAAAACATAAACCACTTAATACAAAGCTCATACAACAATACTAATTATGAAAAACCTCATCATCGCAGCTCTGTTGGCAGTAACTTCCGTTGCTTTCGCTGCTCCCATTCATCACGGCATGCCCGGTCCTAAACCCGCTCCTCGTCACTGCCCCGGCCCCGTGTTTGGCCCCAAGGTAGGCCCCAAAGTAGGTCCCAAGTTCGGCCCCCAGCACGGCCCCAAGTTCGCTCCGAAGCCCGGTCCTAAGTTCGGCCCGAAGCCCGGTCCCAAGTTTGGTCCGAAGCCCGGTCCTAAGTTCGGTCCGAAGCCCGGTCCTAAGTTTGGTCCGAAGCCCGGTCCTCGTCGCCATCATCGTTAATCGGCTCAGCTAAAGAATAATTTACTGCAGCCTGTACTCTCCATACAGGCTGCATTTTTTTAGAAACGCGCATGAACATGAAAAAGTCTCGAATACTGGCTATATTGGTAGCCGCTGTAACGCTCGCCATCACACCTTCTTGCGAGCTGGTGGAAATCATGACAGATGAAAATCTGTTTTACTCACCCGATAACGATAACTCTAGCGATTACGATAGCTCTGCCGATTACGATAGCTCTACCGAAAGCGATGAGAAGTACGATTCTGATGGTAACCCCATCTTTGGCTATGATGGCTACCACGCCATCTATGGCTACAATCAATCGGGAATCCCCATCTACAACGTATCAGATCTGACAAACTCTTGTATAGTACCGTTGTGGTATCCCATGCCTACGGCAGCACCCCGCCCTGTCGGCGTACGCATGGCTCATCCCCCCGTCCACGTACAGCATAAGTATGGCTTCACCCGTAGCAAACCGGGCAAACCCGGCAAACCCCGCAGACCCGGCAAACCCCGCAGACCCGGCAAGCACGGCGGCCACGGCATCCACGGCATCCACGGCATCCACGGCGGTCACGGCGGTCACGTCGGTCACGGCGGCCACGGCGGCCACGGCGGCCACGGCGGTCACGGCGGCCACGGTATACCCGGCAAGCTCTTGCCTCCGAAAAATTTTAATCAAAAGAAAGGCAAGCGCTAAAAGCTAAGCAAGCCACAAATAATTAAAAAACATTTTCTCATTGCGCTCTGCGCAATAATGACGGGTCTATGCTGCAGTACATGAACCTGTAAAGAGAAATAACCCTCAGCAACGAAGACGTTTGCCGGTGTACATCGGCAAACGTCTTTTGCTTTAGGTCATGTTTAAATTTACGGTTGATAAATCGGAGTTTGAATGTACGAATGACGATATACGAGGTACGAAGTTCAGAGTCAGGCGCCTACGGCGCAGTGTTGCAAAGCCGCGCCTACCTTGACGCAGAAAGCGAGCGCAGCGAGCCGAACTTTAACTTCGTAACTCGTACTTCGTAATTCGTAAATCAAAATTTACGGTTTGAATATTTCAATTTTCTCTAATTGTTCCCCCGCGTTAAAAATGTATCAACCGTATGGTTAAGCGCAGCGCAAGAGATAAAAGGCGGGCAGGTGGGTTACCACCTGCCTTTATTGAAGCGCGTTACCTCGCGGTCTACCTCTCGCATGGCGGCACGCTCTTTGAGGTCGTAGCGGCGGTCTTGGTGGGTTTTACCGCGGCCGGTGCCGATTTCTACCTTAACCCTTCCGTTTTTCCAATACATGCGCAATAGGGGGAGGGCGTAGCCACGCTGGGCTTGCTGGATTTCGAGCTTAAGAATCTCGCGTTTGTGCATGAGCAGGCGGCGGGGGCGCTTGGCCTCATGCTGAAACCACTTTCCCGCTGTCTCCCAGGGCTGAACATCGCAGCCGTATAAAAAGAGTTGGCCTTTTTCCACACGGGCGAAAGCATCTGCCACATTCACCTTGCCGGCGCGTATGGATTTTACCTCGGTACCCCGCAATTCGATACCGCATTCATGCCGGCTGATGATTTCATAATCACGGCCGGCTTTCTTATTACTTGCAATCAGGTTGGTGGCGGGGGCTGGTTTCTTAGCCATGGTATCAATCAGTGGGTTGGGGGGGGATAAAAAGCGGTTCGGTCGCCGGTATCTCCGGTTGCCGAACCGCCCTGAAAATGGTGAGCTCTGCGCCTAGACGCGCAGAATATCAAACCGCAGCTTTACAGGTCAATTGTTGCAGTAACAACGCGGTCTTCCTCGGGCGCAGGAGACTCGTCAGAACCACCGAACAGCTCGTTGAACACACCGTCGTTATCATTTGTTGCCTCGCGCCATACAATCTTACCCTCAATAATTTCCATGAGAGCAATGTCACCTGTTCCGGTTTCCGGCGTGGTGGGCACGTAGGGGTCCTCACCTCTGTTAAGTTGTTGCACACGCTGAGAAACGATGTTGACCAACAATTGGTTATCACCTACAATCTGAGCAGCTTTCTCGATAAGTTCAACTTTCATGGATGGATAAAATTCAGATTCCCGCCAATGCGGCGTTCGGAAATCATAACACATTCATATCTTACATGCAAGCCTAAATTCTCAATTTAACGGCAAATTGTTTTGCAAGAGGCGGAGCGTCACCTGCCGAATGGTTTCTTGAACACTTGGCATGGGCACACCGGCAGCACGCAGTGCGGTATTATCCATAGCGGTATGCGGGGGGCGAATTTCGCGGAAGAAGGTGGCATTTTTAAGTTGCTGCGCAGTCAGCTCGGGCATGGCGGGGAGGGCTTGCGCCGCCACGGCGCACTCTAATGCCAAGCGGGCGCAAGTATGCCAGCTTGCGGGCTCGCCCGTGGCGCAAACATGGTATACCCCTTTGGCTGCCGTGGGCAGCAACGCTAAGATGGCACGGGCAATATCCTCAGCATCAGTAGGCAGAGAATATTTATCCGCAATGGCGGCCAAGGGCTCGCCACGCAGGGCTTTGATGAGCGTAGACTCCACAAACGAAGGCTTAGCAGGGTTACCGCATACCCAAGAAACACGCAGGATGAGGGCGGTATCCAGCGCCTCCATCACCTGCAGCTCGCCTTCGCGCTTACTTTCGCCATACACGCTTACGGGTTTGCATTTGGCAGATTCATTTTTGAGGCCGGGGCGGCGGCCATCCAGCACGTAGTCTGTGGATAAATGGACGAAGCGGGCACCGGTATGGCGGCAGGCCAAGGCCATGGCAGCCGGTGCCACGGCATTCACCAAATGGGCACGCAGCGGGTCATCCAAACAAGCTTCAAGCCCGCTGATGGCGGCGCAGTTTACCACGGCATCTGCCCCGCTGTGCAGCACGGCATCGCTCACGGCGGCGGCATCTTCCAGCATACATTCGGCATGTTGGGGTGCGCACACCTGCCACCCTGCCGCCTCTGCCATGCGGCACACCACTTGGCCCGTTCTGCCCGAGCCCCCGAAAACAAGCATCTTCATACCGGCTATTATAGCAGGGTTCTGACAGTTTGGCAAGATGCACTTGACAAAGCCCCGCAACTGTGCCACACTTCCACCGTGCTTGATATCTGTTTATTGGGAACGGGCGGCACACAGCCCCTCGTGAATCGTTGGCTCACCTCTCTGATGGTGCGCTACAAGGGGCACGCGCTTCTCGTGGACTGCGGCGAGGGCACTCAAATTGCCGCCCAAAAAGCCGGGCTGAGCCTCAAACCGGTAGACAAGATTCTCATTACCCACCTGCATGCAGACCACATCAGCGGCTTGCCGGGGCTGTTGCTCACCATGGGTAACATGGGGCGCACAGAGCCGCTCTCCATCATTGGCCCCGTAGGCACAGAGCGCGTGGTGTATGCCCTGCGCAGTATTGCCCCCAGCCTGCCCTTTGAGGTGCAGGTGAGCGAGCTTGATACGGATGAGCAGGTCATGTACTTTATGGAGTGCGACATCACGGCCTTTGCCGTAAGCCACGGTATACCCTGCTACGGTTACAGCTTTACCTTGCCCCGTGTGGGTAAGTTTGATGCCCGCCGCGCCAAAGAACAAAATATACCCCTGGAGTTCTGGAGCCGCCTGCAAAAGGGCGAGGTTATCACCCACGAGGGCAATACCTATACGCCCGACATGGTGCTGGGCCCCGCCCGCAAGGGGCTCAAGCTCACCTATTGCACGGACTCTCGCCCCACGGAGTCCATACGCACCGCCGCACACGATGCCGACCTCTTTATTTGCGAGGGCATGTACGGTGAAGATGAAATGCTGCCCAAAGCCAAGGAAAACAAGCACATGCTTTTCTCTGAAGCCGCTCGGCTGGCCGCCTCTGCCGGCGGGGTAAAAGAGCTGTGGCTCACGCACTACAGTCCCTCCCTGCCCAACCCCAAAGCTTTCCGCGATGTAGCACGCGCCATCTTCCCCAACACGCACACGCCGCGAGACGGCTGGTTCACCACCCTCGCTTTCGAAGATTGATTCCCCCTTGCCCGGCCTTATCAGCGGCAATTTGGGTAATGATGAATGGCGAATTGGTAAACTCGCCACCCCAACAACCCCATTTTTTTGATGTTTTTTTGATAGATTTTTTAATGACACCCGCTCTATATTGGCAAACACACCGTTTAGCAAATTAATCATCTCAATATTCTCAACACAGCTTTAAATAGCCATGAAAAACACACACTTAACCGCATACATGAATGATGAACAAAAGGCAGCCTTTTGCTCCGGCTGCGTGGGCAATGTTGCACTACTGAGTGAACTTACGCAGCAAATGCTCATAGATGCCTATTACACCGGCGCAGTTTATGCCGGGCAGGCAGATGCAGCCCGCCAATGTCTTGATATGGGGGCAAGTGCAGACAGGGGCTTCCTTTTGGCTCTTGAATTTGGGCATAAAGATATCATTCAATTAACGCTGGAACGCGGCGCATACCCCAACAAGGCTCTTATTCATGCTATTGAAAACGGCCATAAAGACCTCATTCTGTTGGCGCTGGAAAAAGGGGCCTCTCCCACGAACGGTATTTACAGCGCTGCTTTGTTGGGCCTAAAAGACGTTGTTGAGTTACTGCTTGACCATGGCGCCTTCGCAGGCAAGGGGCTTGAGGGCGCAGCGCTGGGCGGCCATGCAGAGCTGGTGCAGCTCTTGTTGAACAAAGGGGCAGACCCAACGCGTGGGCTTGAGGGCGCAGCCAAGGGTGGCCACACAGAGCTCGTTCAGCTCATGCTCACCGCCGGCGCTAACCCCATTTTGGGGCTTGAGGTGGCGGCTGAGGGCGGCCATACAGAAATTGTAGAATTGCTGCTTAAACACAGCATCACACCCGGCAAAGATTGCGTACTGTTACTGCTTGACCCCGCCTCTTTCACCGATTATGCGCTGAGGGGTGCTGCCAAAGGTGGCCATACAGAGCTGGTGCGGCTCTTATTAAACAAGGGGGCAGACCCCATTCAAGGGCTTACGAATGCTGCCTTGGGTGGCCACTCAGAAACGGTGCAGTTATTGTTAAGCAGCCTCTTAGCGATGGGGCGCCATGTGGAGTACCTCCCAATGATGCTCTCAGAATTGACTACCCCGGCCGTGGGTATTGAAAATGCGGCCGCGGGTGGCCATACAGAGCTGGTGCGGCTTTTGCTGAATGAGGGCTCAGACCCCAACGCCGGGCTTGATGGGGCTGCCAAAGGTGGCCATACGGAGATTGTAAAACTCTTGCTGGAGCACGGCGCCACCTCCACTCTTACGGCTTTTTCTGAGGCTGCGGTGGCCGGGCACTCAGATGTGGTGCAGTTGTTACTGGAGCACGGGGCAGACCTCACCCTGGCACTTTACAGTGCTGCACATCATAGACGAAAAGATACGATCCGCTTCTTGCTCACCCTCGGTGCAGACCCGGACGACGGAATTACTTGCGCGGCCATGGCCGGTTATATGGACCTCGCGCAGCAACTGCTTGAAAAAGGCGCAGACCCTGATTGCGGAATTGATTCTGTAGCTAAGTATGGCCATATGGAGACCTTTAAATTGATGCTGGAGCACGGGGCCAACCCTAAAAGACCCACTTTGCTCGAGACTGCTGCATCATACGGCCACATGGATATTGTGCAGTTATTGCTGGAGCACGGGGCAGACCCCAACGCCGGGCTTGAGGAGACAGCCGGTAGTGACCATGCTGTAAGCTGTTAAAATGCTACAGCCTCAACCCGTTGTTGATGTAATTATAACCCTCTGTTACGTGTTTCGATTAATAGATGTATCTGCCCGATAAATTGTAATTTATCGGGGTGTTTGATGTGAGCGAAGCGAACCGAATTTTTGAGCCTCGCCGTATGGCGAGGCGGTATATGATAGTCAACTATGAATTTTGTAATTTTAAATTTTTGTTGATTTGACCGGTTACAGATAAAGCAACCGCTGTCTTGTGCCCCCCAAATCAGG
>JAZNGY010000147.1:0-3810 GCA_045576695.1 Akkermansia sp. | reverse complement strand
CAGTCACAAAAAGGCTGTTATGGGAGCGGTCGTAACCAAGACAAAATGGTAACGACCGCTCCTTTTTTGAGCCTTGATTTCAGCAACTTATAAGTCGGCACAGGTCAATAGCACGGAGTACGAGTACGCCTACGATAACATGGGCAACCGCACCGCCGCTCTCGAAGAGAGCTCTGGCGAGGCAAGCCGCACAGTATACTCAGCTAATGAGTTAAACCAATACACCGCCATCAGTGAAAACGGTGCGGCTGCCTTCGTACCTCAGTTCGATGCCGATGGGAACCAAACACTCATCAAAACGGAAACCGGCATTTGGACTGCCATCTACAATGCCGAAAACCGCCCCGTTAGCTTTACCAATGAAGCCTCCGGTACCGTAATCACCTGCGACTATGATTCCATGGGACGCCGAGCCATTAAGAAGGTAACGGTCAACGGAGCATTAACGCTGCACCAGCGCTACTTGTACCGTGGCTACTTGCAGATTGCCTGCATCGACCTCACCCGCACCGCTCATCCCTGCCTCTGGCTCATCACATGGGACCCGATGCACACCATCGCCACCCGCCCGCTGGCTATCCAAAAAGACGGCACATGGTACACGTACGGCCTAGACCTCACCAAGAACGTGTGCGAAGTATTCGGCTCCACCGGCTACATCGCCACCGCCTACACCTACTCCCCCTACGGCTCCGTAACCGCCACCGGCTCCGTTTCTCAGCCGATTCAATGGAGCAGTGAGTACAAAGATAATGACTTGGGATTAGTCTGCTACAACTGGCGATACTACAACACCATGGAAGGGAAATGGAATCAAAAAGATTTTATATTTTCACAATTCAATTCATACATTTATTGTAATAATATGATGAATAGTATTGATTTTAGAGGATTATCAACTATTCTTTTTGCATTTTTTGAAGATACTGATATTCACCTCTCTAGACTAAACCTTTTCTATGAAGACTATAATTCGAAACTAAACGCAGAAGTTAAGCAAATAAAAAGAAAGGCAGCTATCGCAAAATTGCAGAGTATGTATTGTCGCCAAAAAATGGAATTGTTTGATTGGTTACGGAGACAAGGCTTTCAAATTTTTTGGAATAATCAAGTTTATACGGGAACATATAAAGAGTATCTACGAAAAATTATGCAAGATACGCTTACCATTAAGCATATTAAATTAGATACAAATGAAACAACCGATGAGTTGCGAACAAAGTTAAACAGTTATTCTCACCAATACGATAAAGCTATCATTATGGGACATAGCGGAACGCCTATATATGCCATGGGTTCATATATTGGTGAGTCACCGTTTAAAATACCTCGTACAAATGGAGAAAGTGAACTTGTAAATCAAAGTTACTTTGGTGAACAATATTCGCTAATGTCTTGTTATATGGGGGATCAGGAAAAAAGAACATGGGATGAGGCTTATTTTAATTCATCATTTGTAATAGACTTGCAACCAATACCCGGAAGTCTGTGTCAACATGTCATTTCATGTTCAATTTCTTATGAGCCTCTTAAACTTCGCACCTATACGGGAGAAGAGCGTATTGAGCAAGTATCTGAATATAGTAGAAATCTTAAGGTGAAATCGATGGATGAAGGGTTAGAGACCAATGATACGCCGGGGAGCTTGTTCCCGGATCCATTCGAGGGCGTCTCCGATTAGTAACTATTTGCCTTCTTTCGTCGCGTTATGCGACGAAAGAAGGCAATAAATAGGGGTTATTGTCGTATCTCATGTGGAAAGAATTTGCTATGTTCCTGTAGCGTTTTTTTATCAACTTTTCTCCAGGATAAGATCCATTTTTTTCTCTGAGCATCTATTATGGTGTACTCCAATCTAGCCACAATATCGTAATCACCGATGTGCCCTGCAATGTCAACATAATACCTGTTGACGTTATAAAAAAGCAATGGTGAAACAACCATTCCGGGACGTGTACCCTCTTCTCCGCAGAAAGGGAAAAGAATCATACGTTTGTCTGCTTTAACAGAATCTTGTACGGATTCTATAGGATTCCACGTTAAAATATAGGATTCACCGTTTTTTTCAAAATAAGGGGTAAAGATAATAAGATCCGCTTCAAGAATGTGTCTCAGCGATGGCTCCACTTGATTGTAGAATGGCGCCAAGTATACTTTATAATTTAGATTTCTGTTTTCTTTTTTTTCAAAACACCAAACTGGTTTTTCCCCAATCGTATCAACGATTAGTTCTCCTTTTTGGGGAACATAAAGAAATTTATCCCCATACATAAGAAATGCTCGAAAAAAAGAGTTATTTTTTAAAGATTGAGGGTGGTCACTCATGATAAACGGGTCGGAAAGCAAGATTTTGCGACTTTTGGAACGATGCACGCGAGTGGTTTTACATGCTATATATTGATTCTGCACACAAGTCTGATTGGATTGGCCATCAGCACATATGAAACCATATTCAATATTATGATCGTCATGCAATCGTATATCACTTTCTTTATCAGTTGTTTCACTTAATTTCGCCATAGCGTGAGCCGGGCATAAAAAGAAAACTAAGAGGCAAATGTATAATAAAATACTTTTCATAGCATTAATGAGTTAGTAAGAAATTGTAAGAGGCGTTTATGGGTGTGTCGTATTTTGTTCGAAATTCAAAAGTTCTTCCCTTTTCACTTTTTTCCATGATAAGACCCACGTTTTCCCGTCATTGTCTTTTCCTGTCAAGGTTAGCGTCCCCCTGATTGTTGAGTTGCCTACCTTACCGTACATTCGCAGCTCTTTTGATAATGTTAAATAGTGAATTAAAACAGGAGAAAAAACCGCTCCCAAATGAGTCCCCGGCTCATCCCTGAACGGAAAAAACAGCATTCCGTCTTTCAGCGTGGCAGAGTCCGGTACTAATTCTTCAGGATTCCAAGTTAAAACATAAGAATTCCCGTCTTTTTCAAAATAAGGAGAGAAAAAAACGAGTTCCGTCTTTAATACTTTTTCAGAAGCTGTTTCTAACTGCTCATCGATATTCTGCCCATTAAAGAGAGGCAAAAGATAAATATGATAATCAAGGTTGAGTTCTTCATCGCTATCAATATTCCAAACAGGAGATTTTGTAACCGTTTCTGCAAACAGAGCCCCATCCGGAAACTCTGACTCAGCATAACCGGTTTCGACACAAATAAACAAATGAAAAAAGCACCTTAGTTGCATTTCTGTGCAAAAAAAAGGGCTACTAAGGTAGAGGTAGTTATACGCGCGAAAGTAAACTCCTTCAGCTTCGCATGCTATATATTTATTTTTTTCATATGAATTTCCATTATCGATGCCGGCACTTATTATAGTTGTTTCCCCATAACCAAAACCTTTTTCAAAGTTCTGAGCGAGCTTACTTCGCTGAGTATGCTCAGATTCAGTTTTCGGTGTATCGTGCGCTACACACACAAGAGGCATGAACGCCCACAGGCTTAATAATATATTTTTCATAGCGATGATAAGTAAAGACAAACGCGTGGGTATAATTAAATATTAAAAACTAAAATTGAAATAGCGATTACATAAATCGTCGATTTGTAGTATAATAAGTATGCTAAAGGAAATCTACAAAGCACTCATTATGCAACCACACACCCAGTTTGACATAATTTTGGCGATATGCAAGTCTTTTTCTCAGAAATTATTCAGTTTGCAAGTTGTAAAATCAAATGCGACACCGAAAGCCCCTCCCCAAAAGTCTCCATAGGAGCCCAAACTGCCCTAGCAGGATGGGGGGATAGGGGGAAGGACGGCAATGAGTCCTTCCCCCTTGTGGAAGCGATGAAATAA
>JAZNGY010000146.1:0-5367 GCA_045576695.1 Akkermansia sp. | reverse complement strand
ATCGGTTATGTGGCCGATATTCCCCTGAGCCTGTTTCTCATGCCGCTGAGCTTCCCTTTCAAAGAGTGGATAGAGCCTAACATGGACTACACTCGCGTTTATAACCCCGAACGTCCTAATTTGATGTATGAATAATGGATTCAGCATCCCTCTCCAAAAGCCAGGGACAGGACAAGAATGAGCCTTGGCTCCCGACCATCGCTTGCAACCTATCTCGGCGTAGCCTTGGCGAAGACGGAGGTCTTTTTGTCTTCTTTGGCTGTTATTCCGCAGGAGGAGATTGCTTTGTCACCGGGGGCGGCTGCATGTGCAGCACCTCCATCCGGTGTTCGATGGTCTGCAAGCGGACAGACATCTCGGATAGCACGCGGAGGGGCTTTTCCTGCACTTCGGACGGCTCGGTATATCCGACGCTTTTAAGTTTTTGCATGCGTACAATATGACGGTATAACAGCCGTGGGGTGCTTGACTTACGCTCTCCAAATGTTACAATATCATCGTGTCCTTTAAGTGACATTTTGCGGTATGACCATAGATGAAGTTAAGAAGCTGATAGCGAAGGATGAAACGCGCACGCTGGAGTTGAAGAAGACTACCGGTGAGCTTCATCGTGGTATGGAAACGGCATGCGCGTTCCTGAACTCGGATGGCGGTTGGCTCATGTTCGGCATCGCCCCGAATCTCAAGATTACCGGGCAGAACGTGACGGATGCCACTCGGCTGGAGATAGCAAACGCACTACGCAAGATTGAGCCTGCCGTTGACGTGGAGGTAGAGTACATCGAATTGCCCGATAAGCCGGATTTTTATGTGATTGCCATCTACTTTGATTCCACCAATTTCAAGAACGGTCCGTATTCTTTTGACGGGAGGGCATTCTACAAGGTAGAAAGCACCACGGCGGTCATGCCTCGCACCATGTACGAGGAGCGACTCAAGTTGAGCAATCCTCGCCGATTCAGCTGGGAGAATATGCCCAACCCGGATTTGCGCGTGGAGGATATCGATGCCGAGATGGTATTCCAGACCCTGCATGATGGTATCGGGGCCCGCCGCATCCCGGCATCCAACATGACCTTGCAGACCCCGTTGCAAGTGATGCAGAAGTTGGGCGTAGCCCGCAATGACGGTGTGCTGATGAATGCCGCCAATGCCCTGTTCGGGCTCGACCCCACCATGCACCACATTCAATGTAAGGTTCGCTTGGCTCGTTTTGAGGGTACCAACAAGCTTGTATTCCGCGACCAGACGGTGTGTGAGGGCAACCTGTTTAAGCAGTACGATGCCGTCATCGACTTCTGCCTTAAACACCTCAACCTCGCCGGGCGTATGGACAGCAAGTTTCGTCAGGACACGCTAACCGTTCCTTACACCGCCATCAAAGAGGCGGCTATCAACATGCTGTGCCACCGCTCATGGAATGCAGATAATCTCACCCCCAGTCTGGCTATCTATGATGACCGCATGGTATTCCAGAATCCCGGTGCATTCCCACCCGGCATGAGCTGGAAGGATTTTGTGGACGACAGCATAGGCTCCATGCCCCTCAATCCCACCATCGCCAATGTATTCTACCGCCGTGGCACCATGGAATCCTGGGGGCGCGGCATCTCCCTCATTATGCAAAGTTGCCGCGAGCAAGGCCTACCCGAACCTAAGATTGAGATTGTGCCCAACTTCGTGAACCTTACGATTTGGTTTAAGGACTTGCTGTCTGCACAAGATTCCCCCCAAGACACCCCAAGACCCCCCAAGACACCCCAAGTCACACCCCAAGTTCACCAACTTAATCAACAGTCGGAGGTATCGGCTGTGCAAAACAAGATTATCAAGTTCTGCCAAACACCTCGCTCAGTCGCAGAAATTGCAGAAATGCTTGGAGTTAAGGATAAGAAATGGGTAAAGGATAAATACATGAAGCCCCTCATTGGCTCGAAACTTGCACTCACTATTCCTGATAGACCCAATAGCCGCTATCAGAAATATAAGGCTGTTGAAGATTAGTGGAATCATAGTAAGAACAATGGATATGTCTATTAATTCTGACACCCCATCAAATCTCAATTGCCGATGTAAGCCGGATGCCATGCCCACCATCCACAAAATCCTTGCCACCACAGCCCTGTGCCTTGCGGCGGTGGGGCAGAGCTCGTGCGTATCTCGCCTGCACCGGGTAGCCTATGAGTACCCCCGCACTTATGAAGGCGCCGGGTTAGAAGACAACAGCGTTTCCATAGAAGGCGACGCAGGCTCCATGAAGTTGACAAAACGCCTGTATGTGTATGAATGCGGCGGCCAATGGTATCTGCCCGTTTCGCGCATCTGCTACACCAAGAAAGTGATACAGGGTGAACCGGATACGACACATGCATATCAGATAGCCAATGTTTCTCATGAGGACAAGAGGCAGTATTATCTCCCCATATCACCCGAATTCGCGGGCAAGCTACGCACCGCTTCCCGAGTCAGGAGCAGACAAAACGAGTTGACGGACTATATTACGCAGCCCAAGTTGTTGACGTCTCTGCCGCCGCAAGCCAAGGCATATCCTATTCTCATGCCTATAGCCCATGGTCAGAATGGTGATTTGTTGGTACAAACAGATGCCCACGTCGGTCCATCCGCCATTCTGGCTTACCCCGCAGCAGCGCTTCTCTTTGTGGTAGATATTCCGGTTACGGTGGTATCTTCCACCGTCGCCTTTATCGGCGTCGGCACCTATGTGCTGGTGACCGGGCGCATAGGCTGCTAAGCTAAAGCACGGCATTCTCTCTTTTAGTATAAAAAGGCAAATTCCACAATGTCAGGACTTGCCCCAAGCTTCTATCCCTTTGGTCTGAAAGCCCAATTCGCCAAGAGATAAAGAGCCATCAGCTTGGAAAAGTTTTGACCGGGAATCGCGTTTTTTGCTTTTGGTACGTTCACTCTAAGCAAACATGGAAAGATATTGTAATATGTTGGATAAAAACCTTTTGTGAAAGAGGCTCCACAATTCTGGAGCCTGTTACATCGCTTGTAAGAGGTCAGGCAAAATGAAATACAGCATTCGCGATGGTATTATTAAGGGTATATTGAACTTTCTCATAACCACTTTTTTAGTGTTTTAGTCTTGTAAGCTATTGACAAGCCACATTACAGATGTTAAAATAAAGCTGCAACTTACGTGAGCGCACAAAAAACAAAAAAACAAAAAAAGGCTTCTCTTGTTTTAAAAAGTAACCTTCTTAAAATCGGAGTTTCGGGGGCGTTTTTTAAAAGCACGATGTTACCTTCATGGTGGAATGAAAGCTGTGAAAGTGACGAGGGCTGTTTGCAGTGCTTGATGGTTCGAGTGATGCGTTTTTTACAGTGTTCTCCCCAAATGGCACGCAAGTGCATGCATGAAGCTGTTGAGGGGTTATGCATCCCGGCAACTAGTCAAGTCCACTTAAAACAAATTAGTAAGACTAAAGCAGGGGAGCATGTTCAGGTTACTATAAGGATATGCAACGAACTTGCATCTAAGCTTTCACGGGCATTTTCGGAAGAGGAAATTTTGTTCGCCTCAGATGTAGAATACCGAAATGATGTAAAGGAGACAGCCTTAAAGGTAAGACGTGAAATCTTGGATTGTTCCGGGGCATCATATGTCGACATACAAAGCATTTTACGTTATTGCGAAAGTAAGGGGATAATTGTGGCTCATTTTAAGGGCGTTCCCCAAGGTAAAATTGATGGAGCTGCGATTAATCATTCTGAGCATCCGGTCATCATATTGGGAAGTGGTAAGCCTGCCATGTGGGTTCCTTTTCATTTAGCCCATGAATTGGGCCATGTAGTGTTAGGTCATGGAACGGAGAACTTTTGCAAAGTAGATGGCGATGCCGAGGATGATGTGTATGAACAGGAGGCCAACAAGTTTGCTAAATATCTTTTGCTAGGCGAAATGCGCGATTCGTCTATTCCTAGCCTAAAGGGTGGGCCTGTTGCTGTTAGACAGAGTTATATATTGGCAGGCAGAGCGCACCGAGTAGCCCCAGAAATCATGGCGTTGTTCGCGGCATACAACGGTGGCGGAGGTGCCTTATATGCCATTGTACAAAATACATTTACTCACGCCTATAAGGACGTACATGATTTTGTAAACAGAATACTGAAGAATCGGTTGGATGATTTAGATATTGGTGAAGATGAAAGAGAGGCTATTGTCCAGTATCTTGATTATAGCGGGAAGTGATGAATGTTCTTTTTTTGGATAATGATATATACTATGTGTTGGCTGCTACTGACACATTGGACCAATTCCTATCAATTCTCGGTATTAGAACAGAGTCCGTATATATTCTCCCTGAATTAAAATGGGTAGTACATAACCATACACGCAAATATTCACCAGAGCAAAGAGCTAGATGTTGCGATTTCTACAATAAATTTCAAGAGGCAATTTTAACCCAGAGAGAAGAGGATTTACTTCCTGCTCTTTTACAAGTGAATGGTGTAGATAATGGAGAGGCTCGGCTATTAGCACGCCTTTCTAATGAGGATGATGGAGCATTGCTGACAAAAGATACTCGTTTTGTTGCGGCTCTCAGTAAAACTGGCCTAGATATTCAGTCTAAGGTTAGAGGAAAAATCATTATACTGGAGCATATACTATTTGCTTTGTATTTTCGATATGGTCATGCATATATAGTCCGAAAATTTTCAGATTATATACCATTTGATAAAAAACTGATATCCATATTGTCATCAATAAATCAAGAAAACGAGGATAGTTTCAAAGAAGGGCTAGATTCCAATATACGTAGAAGACTAATAGATTTAGAACCTTTTCTCTTTTCCTTCGAGGAGCTTAAAAATAGAGCACTACACAAGTCTTGATACAAATCATAATGAATAGGTAAATTTCATTTTATCTCTATTCTCATAACTCGTGAAGGCTCCCCCAAAACAAGAAAAGGATGAACCTCGGCATCCATACCACCTTTGCAGCCCGTTTTCACGCCATCTGCAACAAAAATGCAGGAAACGCGCAACAAAATGCCCGCCGCGCTTGAACAGAGGGGCGGGAATTGATATAATGCCTCGTAACAGGTACTCGCTTAGTTATGACCAAGTTCCAATTCTCCAGAATCCTCTCCACCACAGCCCTGTGCCTTGCGGCGGTGGGGGGGAGCTCGTGTGTACGCAGTGACTTGGGCAATACAATTGATAGTATAGGCAAAACTGTGGCCAAGCCGCTCCCCTCCCGCATGGGTAGGGATGTGTGTTCACCTTTTGAGTGTACGGTGGAGCTGTATCGCAAGGACGGGCAACTCTATATCGACATGCCTCTGGTGTATGTATCGGAACGACGAATGGGGATTGACTATGCTAACCCTATGGGAT
>JAZNGY010000145.1:0-5004 GCA_045576695.1 Akkermansia sp. | reverse complement strand
TTTTAAACAAGATTCCCCATCCGCAGAGATTTTAGACCATGCTGTGTGGATGGCTTCCAAATTAGAATTGCATAACCTGATTACCTTTTTGGTTAATCTGGGAGCTCCGGCCAATAAATATAAACTGGGTGAATGATTGTTGTCTGCGCAAAACACCACCCGCAAGACTAGGACGCCCCCAACGCTGGGCACGAATGAGCCCCGTCTTTCGTCCTACCCTTGCGGCCTGTCTCGGCGAAGCAAGAGCCCGAAAGGGCTACGCGAAGACGGACCCGTCACGGCGGTCTGGGTGGGCGTATCGAAGAGAAGCCCCCAGAAAGGAGGGCGCAAGCCCGAACTCGAAGCCGGAGCTCTGTTTTTTCGCCATCGGCAACAAAAATGCAGGAAACGCGCAGCAAAATACCCGCCGCGAGCGTCTATTTATTAGAAAACCTGCACTTTCTGTAATTTTAAGTTGCGGATTCGGTGCAGGGAAGTATTATTATGGTTAGAGAGAGAAATGAAGACCTGTTTCCTGAAAATCATTATCGCCGTAGCTATCTGTTGGGCTGTCATCGTATTTCTGCTTGGTTTTATTCCCTGTGCCGCAGAGGTTGATGCCAGAAATGACTATATCGCACGTATGGAGAGGTCTTTGGACTTGAGAAAAGAGTTTGCTGCTCAAGGTGTCACCTATTATGGCATGTGCGGTCATGTGAACAGCTACTACTCTTCTTTTCTGATTCATACAGACAAGCCTTGCGAGCTTCCGCCTGCTGTTGATAACTATTTTCGCAATCATCCGCTGAGAATGTTTACTGAGGTAGAACAGATTCTCTATTCCCCCTCAGGAGTAGTATCCCCAGAGATATACAACACTCAATACTATTGGTAAGCCTCTTCTTATGAACAAAGCTTCCATACCCACCATCCCCCGAATCCTTGCCATTTGCTCCCTGTGCCTTGCGGCGGCGGGGGTGAGTAGCTGTCAACAAGGTGTCTTCTTACTAGAGGAGGCTCTGTATGTGAATAATACATCCGAGTGGTATGCCGCAGAAAACGACATGACGAATTTTTACCATGTGACAGCAAGACCGGATGTGAGGGAAAGTTATCTGAATGACTTTCGACAAAGTGCGGACGCTACCACTCGTGCATTTGGTAGAGCGCGTGAGCAAATAATTCGAGAGATGGATGCAGCAGCGACTTTGATAAGCAGCATGAGCCAAACAGAAAAAGAAGCTTTTGCCATAACCTACCTGAAAGAGTATAACGAGTCATTGGATAAGCATCACATTAGTAACTCCGGTCAGCTCCATGATAATAATGGATATACAAACATCAGTAACTGGGATGGCATGTACACGCGCACAGTAGAGCGGTTACCACGAGAGCAACAAATTATTCTGAATACCAAAGGCGGAGCACAGCTGATGGAAGGATATGGAGGCTACATGATTGCTCGATATGTTGCATTTAATCCCAAAATGGATGCCGGCACGAGGCACAAAGCCTTGTTTGTCATTGATTTGTGGGACGAATGATCTGATGGAGAAAATGGCTATCGCTCACGATGGATAAGAAGAAAACACTAGTTTGGTGTTCGGAAAATAACTAGCCCATAAATGGGAATTTGGAGGAAACAGTATGGTTGAACGTGCACACATTTCAGATATTGCATCATTGACTGCATTAAGATTAGAATTCTTGCAAGAAGACTGCGGCGAATTGAGTGGAGAAATTAAAAGTAAGCTCATAGAAGCTTTGCCAGCTTACTTTGAAAAGAATCTTAACCATAATATCTTCTGCTACCTAATTAGAGAAATGGAAGAAGTCGTTGCCTGTGCATTCTTGCTAATAGTTGAAAAGCCTGCAAATCCGATGTTCATAACAGGCAGAACGGGAACTGTGCTTAACGTATACACGAAACCGATATGCCGACATAAGGGGTATGCAAAAGCGATAATGAAAACGCTGCTACAGGATGCAGTTGAACTGAATTTGAGTTTTGTGGAACTTGAATCTACAGAGGCTGGATACGATTTGTATAAATCCATTGGTTTTACTGATGATGTGTCAAAGTACCATTGTATGAAATGGTACAACGTATAGAGAAATTCCAATTTGGGCATCTCTAAAAACTCGATAAATGACAATTTGGAGACCTCGAAAAACTCGGTTAATCCATTTATTTTGCATTTTGCGAGCGTTAGTGAGCCAAACTATTGAGCCCCGGTGAGGGGCGGTATATGGTAGCCCGGCGATGGAGCCCCGTTGAGGGGCGGAATCCCGGGAAATATGTAAAAATAAATACGAACCCCGCAGGGGTGGCATAATGTTGTGCATTGAATTGAGGCGTTATATGTATTTACCCCCATATTTAAGCCACGCATTATATCACCCCTCAACCGGGGTTCCGGTTTGTTTGTTCCGGTTCCCCGGGGTTCCGCCGCTGATGCGGCTCCACCACCGGGCTAACATATTTCGCCCCTCGCCGGGGCTTTGATTTCGGCGGGCATTCGCCCGCAGGTTACACTCCCACAAATTGCTATTTGGTTGAGTTTTTCGAGGTCCCCAATTTGTCAGTCTGGTTATTCACCAGGGGGTATGCCAGTTATTTCCCGAACGCTATACTAGAGACTGTTACATCGCTTGCAAGAGGGCAGGCAAAATGAAACACAACATTCGAGATTTAGGATTTATCTTCTGGTCAGAGAGTATCTGGCCGGAGCGTTTACACATGAATACTTTAAGGGGCTTCTTTCGATGTAGCAACATGACAACAAACTCTCCTCTGCCGGGCTTGAACAGGAAGGGCTATATGGTAGAATACCCATGCTTTTCCGCCGACATGCCGCATGGCGGGTATCTACGTGCACCGTCAGCGGGAAGTAAGCCGGTCCTTAGCGCTGATGGTAACGTAGCCGCAAGGATACGGAACAGCAGCTAACCATGGCTGGTGGAAAAAGACATTCATGAACATCCGCATCATGATAGAGCTGATAATGCCCATTTTGCAGGTAATCCTGTTTGTGATGAACTTCATCCGATGAGCGTGTAAGGCTCCGCACGGTGGGCGGCCACCTGCCGTGCGCGTTCCTTTCAAAATCCTTTCAAAATACCGAGTTTGTTTGCTATGTTGCGAGTACAAATAAGGGTTGCATTTGTTAATTGTTTGTGATATAAGGCGCCGCAATTTTATGGATAAAACAAAGAAAGCCGCCTTTTTTTCAGGGATTCTGCTCATCGTGCTGTTTGCATGCACGGCCACGCTTGTGGCAGGATTTGAGTGGGTGAAGATACTGAGACTGAGCCCTCTGATTGTCGGTATCATTCTGGGTATGCTGTATGCGAATACCCTCAGGAAGCAAGTGCCGACTGAGTGGAACCCTGGCATAGCATTTTGTACTCGGCAGGTGTTACGCACAGGTATCGTGTTGTATGGCTTTCAAATTACAGTGAGTGACGTGCTGGCTGTGGGCTTGCCCGCTATCGTGGTGGATGTAGTGGTGGTGAGTTTTACACTTATTCTGGGAGTGGTACTGGGACGTTTGCTGAAGATGGATTCGCAAACAGCCCTGCTTACATCCGTGGGAAGCTCGATATGCGGTGCTGCGGCCGTGCTTGGGGCCGAACCCGTGGTGAAGGGGGAGCCGTACAAGACAGCTGTGGCAGTCTCCACCGTTGTGATTTTCGGTACTGTTGCAATGTTCCTTTATCCTACGCTGTACAGGGTAGGCGTGCTTGATCTGGATGCCGGACAGATGGGTCTCTATACCGGGGGTACCCTTCATGAAGTGGCTCACGTGTATGGTGCCGGCGAGGCTATGGATGCTGCTGGGCTTTCTTCGAATTCCATTAAGCAACCGGCTGTTATCGTGAAGATGGTGCGTGTGATTCTGCTGGCTCCTGTGCTAGTGGTGCTCGCTTTCATGCTGTCTCGCAAAAACGCGTCCTCGGGCCCAGTCAGTAAAATCAGCATGCCCATTTTTCCTTTCCTCTTTTTGGCAGCCATTGGCGTGAACTCGCTGGGGATTATTCCGATGTGGGCGGCTGACTCCATTCGCGCTCTTTCCACCTTCATGCTTACGATGGCTATGACGGCGCTGGGTGTAGAAACGAGTTTTGACAAGTTCTGCAAGGCTGGGCCAAAGCCTTTCCTGTTGGCTTTGCTGCTGTTCTGCTGGCTGATTTTCGGTGGCTACTGGTTGGTGAAGAGTGTGACACTATTTATTCATTAAGGGCCTTTCATAAAAACATCCTTTCAAAATAGTTGACGAAAAGTATAGACTTTTTGGCTACAGCTAGTAGAATGAAGCCATCAAGAGTGGATGCTCTGATATTACTTTCCGCTCCTTCGGCTGCCACCGAAGGAGCATTTTTCTTAACTGAGTGTTCCACTTTGTTGTTTTTTGACACTCACGGAATTCATTGTAAGGCGACAATGACTCCACCCATCGACAGCACTGCCATCTACGACAAGAGTCTGTACGAGGCTGAGGAATCCGGCAACCAGTTCGAGACGGAGCTCATTCAGGCAATCACCGGCTTACCCAATATCCGGTGGTGGCATCGCAATATCGCGCGAACGGGTTTCGCCATCAATGGCTTTATCAACCACTATCCGGATTTTATCGTGCGGACGCGCTCCGGGAAGATAGTCATCATCGAGACCAAGGGCTACCATCCGGCCAACGAGGAGACACTGGCCAAGCTGCACTTGGGCAGAGCATGGCAGGAACAAGCCGGGCCGGGGTATCGCTATTTCCTCGTGTTCCAAGACAAGGATATCAGCATGACCGGGGCGTACCCCATGAGCGAGTTAAGTCGGATCGTAGCCATGTCGTTCTGTGAGCCAAGGAGTTGATTTATGACATTGTCTTCCTAAGACCGCTTGGCCTCCGACTTAGTGCAGCTTGTCCAGAGTCTCCTCATTGTCCAGATGGTCGCCCTTGGTCTCGATGATGACTATCTTCCCGGAGCGCGTCCGCACGATAAAATCCGGATAGTGGTTGATAAAGCCAT
>JAZNGY010000144.1:0-8353 GCA_045576695.1 Akkermansia sp. | reverse complement strand
TCTGCGTGATGTCGCTACAGGCAAACGCCATTACACAGGCGTGACTCATGATTTGCAAGAACGCTTGGCTATGCACAATGCAGGGCATGTACCGCACACTTCCAAATTTGCACCATGGTATATTGAAACCGCCATTGCTTTCCGAGACAAAGAAAAAGCCTTTGCATATGAGCGATATCTCTAAACAGGTGCGGGCAGAGCATACGCTATAAAGCATTTTTGATTTTCAACACCTACGCAAGCGTAGGTGTTGCAGGGGACTTCGCTAAAGCTACGCCCACCCTATCACTCGCAAGCCACACCACCGCCCAGCCGGGCGCAAAACGGCTCCGAAAGCCCAAAAGACGACTTGTCTCGGCGAAGCTTTAGCGGAGACGGAAGCATGCCTACCTGTCACGGCGGAGAAAGCGAGCGCAAGCGCGTCTCGGAGACGGAAGCCCGTTTTGCTAAGCGCGAACGCCTTTTAGGGTCACTAAAGATGCTTCGAATCTATAATCTGTTGATTCTGTAAGCTTAGGCGATTTTGAGCGAATAGTAACTCTGTGACAAGCAAAGATGTCTCGAACTGGCAAGTTACACAGAATCTGTAGTTTAAGGCCTATTTCTCACCGAGTGGCAACCTAAAATGAAACATCGCTTGCAAGGGGATAAAAAGACACTTGCAAGCGATGGTCGGAGACCGGGGAGCATTCTTGTCCAGCCTTGGGGATTCCAGGTCTTGCAACAAGTTTAACTTTAATTGTCCGGCTGAAGTTCAGAGGGCATCATGGAGTGAGAATAATCATCCCTTGTCCTTGAGTCGCAGTAGACCTTTTTAATTTGTAGTTCACCATTTTCATGGAGCTGAAAGTTGTAGAAGTAAGTAGGGTTGGATTCTTCCGAACCTACCAATATCTCAGCAGGAAAATCCTCGTGATTCAAAGTTAGCGACCGGGAGTATTTTTTGCCCTCTTCAGTTATCCATGATATATGAGTCTCGATGGGGTAATATTTCGGGTCTACATAGAGATTGACTTCTGCCGGAGCTTCTTTCTTAATGGGGGCTTTCAATGTACCTGCCCCAACCAGTCGGTAAGCCTCTTCTGTATAGATGTACCCATTTCCCGTGACGTCAAAAATTTGCTTAATATGTGAATATCCTCTTCCCACACTGCAACAAGTGAATGAGAGCGGAGTGCCTGCCGAGCTTAAAGAGATGTCTACCTGCATTGTTTTCTGACAGCTACTCAGCCCCACCGCCGCAAGGCACAGGGCTGTGGTGGTCAGTATTCTGTGGATGAGGGGCATGGTCAAAAAGTTTTCTTCTGAACTTGGTTAAGATGTGTATTGGGCGGTAAAGGCTCGACTCTGAAAGGTACAGACAGGCCGACCTTGTGACGTCTGAGCGAAAAATGATGTTTAGTAATGAGCGTAGCTGTACCTGAAGATGCTGTATTAAATTGGAGTTTCCATCGAGAGTAACCGTAAACGTCTCGTACCATTCCAGATGTTGAGTTTATGCGATTTTCTTCGTAAAATTCGGCTGTTTCCGGCGAATAAACGTAATAAGATTCTTTCCATACTTGCCGATTTGTCCCCTCTGTAAAAGAACTGAGAGGGAAGGTCTTGCGGACAACATGAGAATCCGAAAACGCGTAACGCTGTTCGGCATCTTTGATTTTCAGCACCAGCACTTTGCCAACGAGAGACGGAGACGCTGGTTCTGCTGCACATAACGGACATGATCCCAACGCCGCAAAGCACAGGGCTGTGGTGGCGAGGATTTTGTGGAAAATTGTCTTCATTATTCTCTATCTCCTTTACATTAGATAATACTTCCCGGCACCGAATCCGCAACAAAAAATTGAAGAAAGAGCAGATTTTCTAATAAATAGACGCTCTCGGCGGGCATTTTGTTGCGCGTTTCCGGCATTTATGTTGCCGATGGAATAGACGAGGAAATAGTTTTCATTTGGAGACATTGATATATTGATAAGTACGAGTCGGTTGAGAGAATCTTCCGGTAAAAACAGTGCTCCATTCCTTGCCACACAGTATTTCGATGAGGTAGCGGTCATTTTCGAGTTTGCAGCGGAGGTCACGCCCGGGGTATCCGGGACTCATGATTGTTTGGTTGAGCAGTTGCCAGCTGCCATCCGGCTGTTTTTTTACCAAACTGAACAAATAAATACTTGCGCCGGAACCGACTTCAACGCAAAGCAGATAACAGTCCGGTGTGATTTCATGATACAGCATGGGAACAAAAACCCAATTACATCTCGATTCGTACTCCGCGCTCAGCTCCGGAGTGTGGCGATAGATATCAATGACTTCTTGCGCTTGCTCCGGTTGCAGATACGCAAGTGAGCACTCAGCATGAAGCGGTGCTACGGCCACCGCCGCAAGGCACAGGGCTGTGGCGGGCAGGATTCGGCGGAGGCGGGCCTTTGTTATTCCCTTTCCTGCCGTTTGGCAAGTATTATTCATGATTTGCATTTTCGGTGGGGGGAAGCATCTGTTCATGCATCTGTACGGTTTCCGCGCATTCCGGTTCGGCCTGTGCGGAGAGCGCGGAGATAAACAGCAAGGGGATAAGGGCGCGTATGGCATGGTCTATACTCTCTATCTTACGCTCAAATTAACGCACATCTCAGGTAGCGTTAGTATATGGCATCAAACACCTCTTTCAACGAGGCAGATTCATAATAGGAGTGTTCATCGGAAATGGTGTCGATAGCTTCTTCAAGCTCCATCATAATCAACGGAAACCCGTATGTATATCCCGCCGTTTGGATGATTTCCTGATGGATTTCTGATTTACCTATGGGAGATAAGGAACGTACTTGTTTTTCCTGAAGAAGCAATTGCGCCAACAGTTGCTTCACTCTCGGTGCTGCAGCATCGGCTTCTTCTTTATTGGAGATGGAATCAAGTGTACGAATCAATTCCCGAGCAATTTCGGAAAATTGTTTCAAAATCTGTATTTCGGGTTCAGCTTCTGCAAGGTCTTCCTCTGCATACCGGCTCAACCGATGCAAAGACGGAGCAACAAAGCAATGATTCAGTACGTTTGCCAGCTCTGCATCCGTGTCAGGGTTGTTCAGCAATTCTGTGCCCAACTGTATCAGAATATTCGTGTATGTGACTAGTTTGTCACCATTCCATCTCATATACAATGATACAATTTCGGCAACGTTTTCATCCTCCGGTCGCTTCATTTCCATGAATGCCTTGCGGTTCTGTTCTATAGCATCTAAAAGCTGCTTCACTGTCTGTATGGAATCTTTTGCAGATACCTTGCCGTTGCGAATCTGCATCAGAAGCTCACCGACTTTTGCCAAATCATCTTCGGCAGATTTTACAGGGGCCAAGCATTGCTCCAACATGGCCTCCTGAGCGTCAGTCAGCTCAAATTCAGCATAGCACGGCGTGGCCACAATAATGAACATTAAAGCGATATTGTAAAAAAATCTTTTCATAAATAGAATGGTTACGTTGCTGTTATTATCTCATTTTTATCATGTTACTTCAAGCCTTTTTGAATGATACCGAAGAAAAATTCTATAAAAGACGCTTGCCACGGGATTATCTGCGTTTACCGGTCCGGTTTATCCTTTGAATCACCCACTCATGTTTGGCGAGCTTATCCCAGCGTTCGGCATCGGCATCCGGCAGAGCCATGCTGCACATGAAAGCATAGCCGTCTGAACTGACACAGCTTAGCGAGGTAACATGTGGGAAAGGCATTGTTTTAATGCTGCCATCTGCCATCGTAAACTCCAATTCCAGCGCGTATGCATGGTCAACGTCAGCACACACATCCGGCTTTACGGGCCGGATTCTGCCAATCAGACTCAGCAATTCGGCTTTTTCTGATTCGGTTAAGGGAACTTCTGTTCCTTGCAAGATAAGTCCTGTGCTCCAAGTCCATTGAATAACCACGCGAACGCTTTTACACGAGCTCGCCAGCGATTGCAACTTCGCCAACCACTCCCGGCTGGCTTTCTCCAACTCGGCATCCTGCATGGGTTCGTACGGCATTTGTCGGACATACGGCTCTGTCGGCACTTCGGCAGAGACGGTATGGCAAGATTCCGCTGCTATAGCTTGTGGGCTTGTGCACGAACTAACACCTACAGCTGCAAGGGTGAGGGCAACGGAAGCTAAGATTTTACGTAATTGGGGCATGGTCATGGGAAATTAAATCTTTTTGTCTGACTGCTCAGGAGAAGTCTTCAGGAAACATGTCAATATAAAGGAAGCCACCCCAGTGATAAAGGAGATAGCCAGAGCAAAAGCGGCAACAATGCAGTAGACGATACTATCGTCAATCAATTCGTGAACCGCATCATGCATCGCTTTGAACTGTTCCCCCGGCTGCATGGTATACAAAACACCATCCAGCATATAAACATCTGTCATTTCGTTAACTATGAGCAATCCGGCAACCAAGCCGATAAGGATGCTGACCACAATAAGCATCTGCAGTACAAGTAACACGTTTTTCTTCGTTAACAATTGCATTATTTTATCTCCTTACACCTATGTTAACACATCTCGCTGACGAATCCGCAGCAAAAAATTGCAGAAAATGCATTTAATTATCGGCAGCCATACTGAGAAGAGCCCGAACATGCTCCGGTAGAGAATCCCCTTGCTTCATGATATGGTATGTTTCCGTAGATTCGGTCTGGTACAAGGCTACGGTTATTTTATCCGGGTAAGCAGTGATAGAGAATTGCCCGCCCCGCACTCTATAATACAAGCGCAGGCTACCGGTTCTTTGCGCTGAGGGAAGGATGTGGTGGATTTCACGCACCACAGAGCGAATATCCGCAAGACTCGGCACATTGGCACTCAGCAAAACCGCCAGTTCTTTCTGCTTCTGCTGCAACTCATCGCCACGGCGTAATTCACCTTTTTTAAATGTGATATAGCCCAGAACTCTGGGCTGTGGCAACGCCCCGACAAGCACGGGTAGCGGCATTCTGGCACCCGCTCGCCAGATATCGAAGTGACCATATTCCCCCGGCTTTGAGTTTCTCATAGCCAGCAGTAGATCCGCAGGGCATTTAATGGACGCGCCGTTATACTTGAGGATGTAATCACCCACTTGCATTCCCGCACGCTCTGCAGGGCTTCCCGGGGCAATGCCCACCACTTTCAAGCCTTGACGTTTCGGAACTCCGTAGCGTACCAAGTCTTGCCTCTCCTCCGGGCTAAGCTCGTGGGACTGCACACCAAGATAGATTTCCGACACAATCTCCCAGCGACAGGATTCAGGCTCCGCTGCGGCCAAGGAGGTGGAGCATCCCCCGTACAGCAAGACGAATAGTAAGCAGATGATGGAAAATAATTGATTCATTGTAAAAAACTCATAACGTATCCACACACACAGTAATCCGGAATTGCCCGGAGGAAATTGAAGTCCCCTCATCCTCAGATTGAGGCAAATCGCTAGCCGGCTGCATGCCTTTTTTTAAGGCGTCCAGCTCGTTCAATGCAATCTGGCAAGGCAAGGGATGCTCTACAATTTTCTGCTCAGGGGCTTTAGTTAATGATGCTTCCGGTGCATTCTCAGGCGAGCGCATCAAAACCACGCCAACCACAGCTAATAGGGCAACGCTTGCTGCTACTTGAGCCATACGTTTATAGAGCTTGCGGTTCAGGCCACGCTCCACCTCGTCATCTATCAGCCGCAGCATTTTTGCCGTGAACTCATCACTCATAGGAGTTCTTTTATCCTGCGCGGCAAGTTCCCGCAAGATGTTTTCAACGTCTTCTGTGCTGTATGGGGGCTTGTTCATGCTAAGTCTTCAGTATAAAATTTTCTGAGTTGGAGCAATGCTGATTGGTAACGAGCTCTCACGGTGGATTCCGGCATATTGAGCTGTCTGCCGATTTCGGCAAAACTAAGCTCTTCCCATATCCGCATACGGACAATGCGCGAGGTTAATTGAGGCAAGCACGAGAGCTGATGCCGCAGGTGTTCGTAAATATCGCTATCCGGGAGTGCAACGGCACTTGGCTCATCTGCCCCGTATTTCAGCTCCGCTTCGAGGCGCCGTGCGTTTTTCTTTTTCTGATTAATGGCTGCATTTCGGATAGCCGTGTAGGTATAGGGCAACCATTCTTCCTGTGGCAGACTACGACCCGCAATGGCAGCAATCACCTTTCCCATTACCTCAGACAACAAATGCTCGGCATCAGTCATGCTATCGACCTGCTGCTCGGTAAAAGCTATCAGGCGATGGCGACACGTCAGAAACCACTCCACGCATTGCCGGTGGAGCTCTCGACTGTGTCTGGTAAAGAAAAAGCGCATCCGTATAAGTAACGTGTCTTCATTATATATAACTACTCCGGAGAGGTCAATCCGCCACTTTTTTGCAAAAAAATGCTTTTTTCTTAAAAATCCATACTTCCCGGATAATTACTATGGCAGAGAACAAGGATAACGGAGCTTGGTCTGCCAGGGCTCCTTCCTACCCCGAAAGGTGGCTTTTTGGCGCGTTGTTGAGCCGGGCGCAGACTACATCAGCCCCTTTTCGCGGGCGGTGAGGGACAATTCCTTGAGCATATCCGGGCCGAAGTATTCCCGGACGAGCGTTTTCTTGTAGAACAAAGCAAAGCCGCAAACCTCGCGCCGCTGCGGAGGTTTGGGGTACAGGCATACCGCCCGGGTCGGAGGCTTGAGCAGCTGGAAGAGCTTGCTTCATCCAGCAAGGAGACGTTTATGAATCTTCGGTACTATTTTTTGTTTCTTTGAAATACTTAGATATAACAGAATCAATCTCATCATCAAGTTCAAAATGCACTTTTTTTGCTATCGCATTTATTCCCTGATTAATAAAACATTGTGCCATATCCTTAATGTTTTCTCTTTCTTCGGGGCGAGATGTTATAGCTGCTTGAATATTTTCTACACTTAAGGTTTCTTCCTGAAAGATTTTTGCAAAAATTGAAGAATTGGTAATGATGTGGCGAGTTATGTCGAATAATATCTTTTCATCAGTGTCTGTGTTGGCTGTAGTATATTGCGCTCGTTGCTGAACAAGCTTTTTTGCAAAAGTTCTAATTACATCATTACGCCATTCTGTTAAATCGTAGAGCATCTGCTTGGATAACTCATACCATGTTTCGCCTTCATCATAGCTATGCTTCGTGAGACTCATAATCTTTTCAAGCAAGTCATTTTCCATTCTATCGCTGAATGGATATGCTTCGTATGCAAACTTTGTTGGGTGGATAGTTGCTCTGACCACATAGCAATTACATAATTCGCCCCAAAAGAAGTTCTTTTGGTTTGTTTTAGCATAACTCAATTTTATCTTTTGCTTTAAATAATCAGTAGGATATGGAGAGTTTGCCCCTATAATAATGCCATATAGATAATTCATAGGCCATTCATAAAGCAACATTCCCTTGTTTTCTTGAGATGCATTTTCGCAACGCTCGATAATTCGGACCTCATCTTCATACTTCCATGATTCAGCTTTTATGGTAGGCATGTAAAACATTCGCCAAAACAACGTCATCATTAAAGTGTCGAATTCTGGTTTTTGTGTATTAAGATTACCAGGACTGAATCTGTCTTCTGAATATTTTACTCCAGCCAGCGTTGTGTCGCATTTTTCTGTTGAATTGGTCATCATATAACTAATGTGAGGCGATAGCGCATCAGCATTTTCGTCAGACCAGTACTCCCTACTATTTTCAGATAATGGAAATTTGAAAACCAGACATACACCTCGAGCATAATCAGCATATTGTCCCCACATTGTGACATCGGACATTTTTCTTGAAAAACTGAAAAAAGGGGGTGGTTCATCTTGTGGAGAGTGAATATTCATGTAACGCCCCATTTTATGTTCAGTATGTTGAGCTACGTATTCAAGAGGATCATTAGATTCAAATGGGAATGATGCCTTCAAAGCCCATTTTTCCATTATTGATTCAAAGGCTTTGTAGGAGACATATTTGTATAGAATGACAAATTTTTGTTTTTTAGATGCATCGTTCATCTCTCATTATTATCTTGTTGCCACTATTTTAGCTGCCTTGTTTCTTGAGTCAAGTTAAATGGCTACAAATCCGGAATTGTTCTATTAAGTATTGAGATTCAGTATTTTTTACGAAAGCTGGTGGATTTTTTCTTTGTTTATACTATCCTCCGCCAATGCTGTATTTTATTTTCCCTGACCTCTTACAAGCGATGTGATAGTCTCCCAAAGGGTCAAGTCCTAACATTGTGGAATTTGATTTTTTATACTAAAATTCGCCCACATTCGATTAATACTCTTAACCGGTAGTTTTGAAAGTTGCGATAACCAAATCCGCGGCGTTGAATCAGTTTCATTTTTCTATGAAATCC
>JAZNGY010000143.1:0-2907 GCA_045576695.1 Akkermansia sp. | reverse complement strand
AGCGTCTTTTCCCCTTTCAGCGCTTCGAGTGATACTTTCTCTTTCAGGGCAGCACTATAGCGGCCTCTCTTGTGAATTTTGGTCATGTTGATGAGTGTGTTGTGTGTTTTTGAGGTTATTTTACACTCATCCGGACTTTTGTGCAAGCTTAGCAGAATTAGCTCTGTGTCCTAAATTCGGGTGGCTGCATAAATTATCTCATTAAATTTTGAACTTATACCTTTCGCAAAATGAATGAGCTGTTTCACCTTGCTTTTCATACACATTTTTATCCATAGAATAAGTCGCAGCGTTGCTGTGTTTTCATCGCAGGTTTGGAATACTTGTCGGAATTGTTCCTTTAAGAGATACGCAATGTAAAGGTCCTTGTTGAGAGTGTAGAGGGTACGCAACTCTTGCCTTGCATCTGAAGGCAGATTTTCTCTACCTTTTAGTAAAACATAACGTTTTCCTTTCAAAAACTGCGCCAGTCCATATGGCGCGTTTTTCATAATGGAACGCCGTATTTTATCCTGCACCTCATTCATGTTACTCACTAAGTGATAAGCATCATAGCATATATGAATATGTGGCAAGTGAAGCAAAGTGGCAGACCTGTATGCGTTGGAACGATCTATTCCGAGATATTTAATCTTCTGTTTTTGCAGCTCATCGAAACGCTTGAAGAAAGCATCTAAACATTTTCCATCACGACCTCTGGTTAATTCCAGTGGTTCGCCGGTTTTGGCATTCAATACCATTGTAACAAAGCCACTGCTGGCCCCCACATGTTTTTCATCAATGAGTATGCTTTCAACGTCTTTGTTTTTGGGCTTAGGTATATCTTCTTTTAAGACCTCTTTATCCAATCTTAAGACCGTTGTATATGCCACTTTATACTCATCTTGTTGATAACGGGCAGGCGCATGAATAAGGTGTCTTGAAAGCAATCTCATGAAGCGCCAAGTAAAGCCACAAGTTGGGTGACATATATCAGGCCTTAAAGTATGGAATCGTTTGCACTTATTGCAATACCCCTGCATGGTGTCAACATAAAGCAAGACTTCTCGCTCCAATATAGGCAAATCTCGCACGTTAATCTCTCTGTATGAATGCATTTTAAGATTACATCCGCATGTAGGACAATAAAAATTGTATCTATCATCAAATGTAAGCTTGACCTCGATGCGATTTTGGAGGACAATAGCGGAGGTAGCAATCCTGCCTTTTTGTTTGTAAATTTGTTTTATCATCAACCCTTTGTAACGAGTGTTACAAAGACAAGCAAGACTGGATTGCTACTTTTTTTGTCATCGGGCGCGCACTAACTCACCAGCAAATCTGAAACAGACCCCATCGACTTCTTTGACATCCCCCCCTTATCCGCAGTCCCACCCGGCACCCCCGTTACTTTTGCACCTATTACCCCATATTTTCACTCTTTTCTCTATTTATTACTTGACTAATATAACTTTTTTGATACAATAACAACAACTTCCTCACACATCATGAACAAACTCCTCAAATACTTAGGCTTGTGCCTCGGTGCCATCGTATGCACCACGTCTCTCACCTCTTGTCCCGGAGCCAGAGCAGCCTCTAAGGCAGCTTCCTCAGCCGGTCGCAGCAGCCGCAGTTACGGTGCAGCAGCAGGCGCAGCAGCCCGCGGGTATAACCAATACCGCCGCAACCAAGACAACAATTACAATAATTACTCCTACGGCTACAGCGGTGGCAACTCTTATGGCGGCTACAGATATTAATTAACGTCCCCCGTTATCACTTATGAAGAAAACTTTGCACACCCTACTGCTGGCACTGCTTATCATTCCGACCACCGGCATCAGCCTCGTCTCTTGTTCTGATGATGCTTCTGAATCCGTATCACCCCAAATCTCACGAGAAGAGGCGCGGGCTCAACTGAAGAAGAAAGGCATCAAGAAAAAGCAGTATGATGATGCTCTCTTTTCCGCTGCACTTAAAGGTGATTGTGATTTAGTGCCCTTGCTCATCATTGCAGGAGCGGATGTCAACAAACGGCATGTACTCAGTAGCGGAGAGTACTCTACTTCATACACGCCCTTGTCCATTGCCATCAGCAGTGGATCCTCATCACCGAGCGCTAAGCGGATGGTGGTTAAATATCTACTGGCGGTCCCGGACATCAACCCCAATGTAACAATAGACACGGAGAACGACATCCTAAGCGTTCTCGAATTCGCCGAGAAGCGAGGTATGACGGAAATTGCCGACATGCTCCGCGCAGCCGGAGCAAAGTAACGCCCCAATGCAATCGTGTAGGGGGCTTTCGCCCCCTCACACACCACCGCACGTGACTTTTATGGCATGCGGCGGTTTCTCGGCGTGTGATTGGTCCCGGAACTAATGTTCCTGCCGCAACTCTTTTATCTCTCCTCGCCGGATACCCTGTCAACACCTCCGCACTGTTACGTGGATTCGGACTTGCACCGCTTTCCATCTTCCAGTCGAGGCTTCGTACATTTCAGTACTTCTTGGCTCTGCTGCTATAGGTTCTGAGATTTGAGCGGTTGCCCACGCCGTGATTCAGCCCTTCCCACCGGGGTTGTTCGTTTTGGTGGTACTATGGCCTCTGCTGACTCCCTACAGACGGATTGCTCCGCAGCGTTTTCACGCTTTAGTAGGGCCTCACCGAATATGAATATGCTACTTTCCTCCCGCGCCGTCTGCATCTACCTTATGGATTCTTGATGATGTATCGGATTTCGGCACTTGCAGCAACCTCGTCCATCCATCCGGCCTTATATGCAGTCAATTATAATTTGAGCAAAATCTGTTTTTTTGTAAAAAATCGATTTTGTGGTTCGGCATTGCCCAAAATTGAGCAATGCGGTAGCTAGACTTGGGAGAAGGGGAAGTGCATTGCCACTTCCCCCTCTCCCAAACCCT
>JAZNGY010000142.1:0-17257 GCA_045576695.1 Akkermansia sp. | reverse complement strand
GACTTCCTGTCCCTGTACCGTAATAACTACGGCTTTATCCCGGTCTTCCGAAACCGCCATCCACTTTACCAGGTCCTTATCAAAGTAAGTATGATATGCCTGACCGCGTTTTGTCACACTGCCGCCCAAGCGGTACCACTGCCCGAACTGCAGCGTCTTTCTCCATTGCTTATACAGGACAATCTGTGCTTTCATTTCTGCCAGCTCTTCCTTGGATGCGTCACTGATGTTGGTTTCATAACCAAGCACTCCAAAAGAAGCCACTGCGTATCTTGAAGTCGGATCGTAGCCATGTCGTTCTGTGAGCCAAGGAGTTGATTTATGACGTTGTCTTCCTAAGACCGCTTGGCCTCCGACTTCCATAAATGGCACGTACGGTGGTGTGTGAGGGGGCGAAAGCCCCCTACACGATCCATTCGGCCCAAGCCGAATTTTTCACTATGCGCAGCATTTTTCACCACAACTCGGTAGAGTTGTTTTTCACGCCGAGCGGCTTGCAATGAGCTCAGCCGAATGGCTGAGCGGTAAAACGTAGCCCACGGTGGAGCCGCATCAGCGGCGTAACCGTGGGTATGTAAGAAAACAATCGGAGTCCCGACGGTAGGAGGGCCGACATAAGGCCGATGATTCTGAATTGGCGTTTTTGAAATGTTATACCGAGAAGTTTACGCTTTTCTATCATGGTGTAATATGATATACGTTTTATTAGCATGAGCCATTCGTACAGCAATATTAACATTCATATCATATTTCATACAAAAGGAGACTGCTTGATACAAGAAGATGATTTGCCTTCTGTTTTCCGATATGTAGGAGGTTTGGTTCGTTCGTTATCAGGTATTGCATTTATTGTAGGTGGCCGTCCGGATCATGTTCATATATTATCGACTCTTCCGGTTACTACTGATTTATCCGCGTATGTACGGGCCATTAAGGCGAATTCAAGTCGCTGGATAAAAGATTTGAATCCGACCTATAAGGGCTTTTCGTGGCAAAATGGATATGGTGCTTTTTCTGTAAGCAAATCTCGAAAAAGTTTCGTAGTTAATTATATTAAGAGACAAAAAGAACATCATCAGAAGGTCTCTTTTGAAGAAGAGTTTTTACAATTCTTGAAAAAGAACGGGTGCCTGCAAAGAAACGCTGAATAGTGTGCCCGGCTATTATGCCACCCCGATATGCATCGGGGTTCCCTTTATTCTTGTTCCATCCCACGGTTCCGCCGCTGGTGCGGCTACACCGTGGGCTACATTTTACCGTCCCGCCACATAGGCGGGACTCTGAAAAAACGCACCTGTCGGTGCGTGGTGAAAAATGCTGCCGCATGGTGAAAAATAAAACGTGCCGTTTTATGGTGAAAAACGAGCCCTCCGCAGAGGGCTCGTAGATAGGGGGGGGAGATTACTTGCCTGCACCTACGGCAACCGGTACCGGCTCTTCTTCTACACCGTTTTTGAAGCGCTCAAAGACTCCGCGAGGGTCATCCGGGGTTTGGCGCAAGGCTTCAAAAATGCGGTCGCGCATGTCGATGGCTGCCTTAAACGCCTCTTCCTCACTGCCGTATTGGCGGTCAGAGAAATACTTGGTGAACTGATTCCATTTGCGGCAGATGCTCAGTCTCCAGCCTTGGAATGAGGTGGTCTCGTATGTGTAGCGTGTGATGTTGCGTTGTGTCATGGTATGTTATGTTTTGTTCTGTTTTTTCACGGAAGGTAGTCGGGCTCCCGTTCGCTACATAAAATGCCAGATATATCACAACATCGCAATCTAATTTTCAAATTGTTAGCATGTGTTTCTATCCGTTCGCTTTCAATACAAAAAGACCGCCGAGGGGAAACTCGGCGGGGTATTCGGTACGGTGTTTAAGCGCGGGTGGTGTATTTTTGCATGAGAATTTTGAATCGCCTCACGTATGGTGGGGCGTTTTGTTTACTCGTAATGTTTTCTCAAGGAATAGACGTAAACAACTTCTGCCTGTTCGTCCACGGTGTAAACGATTCTGTCTTGAACATTGATGCGGCGAGCCCAATAACCGGATAAATTGCCGCGCAATGCCTCCGGTTTGCCTTTGCCGGAATAGGGTGTAACGGAAATTTCTTTAAGTAGCTCTACAATTTTCTTTGCAGTTTTTTTATCGGCTTTATTCCAATGCGCCATATCTTGCAGCGCACGTTTGGAAAGATTAATATTCATCTTCAGCAACTTCTAAATCCAATAAAGCATCTAATGATTCCGGCGTGTAGGTAACACACTCTCCGTTTTCAAAGTCTTTTTCAGATTGTTGCAAATGCCGAATATTAGCCGGAGAATCTAACTGATTCATGGTTTCCATCCAAGAGTAGTATTGGTCTGCCGGAACCATGACCACCTCTCGGTTGCGAGATTTAATCATGATAGGTTCATAATCATCCACACAGGTTTTGATGGTTTTTGCCAGGTTTTGTCTGGCTGCGGTAAAAGAAAGGGTTTGCATGTATGCAAATGTACAGGAATTATGTACGTTTGTCAAGTTTGGGTTTATGCCGCTGAACATCAAAAAGCCCGCCGAGGGGAAACCCGGCGGGCAGGAGGGGTTGGAGAAAAGCTTATTCTTTCATCTGCGCATCTAGCCAAGAGCGGAGAGCTTGTTGAAACTCCGGGGTGAAGAGGTCATCGCAAAAGATACCGATGCCGGCAGGGGCTGCCGAGTGCAGGCGGGAGAGCTCGGCGGGGAAGAGCTGCGGGGTGGTATCGGGCAGGTGCAATCCCGGAGAGAGAGGGATTCGAACCCTCGTTTGTTGTTTGGCTTGTGCAGTGCAGTCGGCAGACCATTGGGGCGTTTCATTATAAAAGGAGTAGTAGACCATGGGCAGGGCGAGGTCTATGTGGAAACGGCTCCAGTCTTGGCGCACCAGTTGAGCAGCGATGGCGGGGGTGGGGAATACGGCGCATGCGGTGTGCAGGTTGTGGCTGCGTATGCGCGCCGTGAGGGCGTTGGCGTAGTTGGCAACACTTTGCAGGCGGAACTCGCGCCAATCTGCATCCGCATCTGCCGCCGGGGCAATATCTCTGCCGTATTGACGGCGGAAGAGCTCTTGGCAGCGGGGGCAGTAGCAGTAGTCGTATTCGGGCAGCTCGGTGCTCATATCAAGCCCGTAGTTTTCCCACAGTCCGCGGGGTAAAATGACATCCGGCAGGCGCATGTAGTCGAGCTGTATGCCGATGATGCCGGGGATAGCGGCAAGTTTATCCACCTCTGCCAGAAGGTGCTCGCGGGCTTCGGTGTGATTGGGGCAGAGGAATTGGTAGTACTCTACAAAGGGGCGGTCTTGCGGGGCATGGCAAGATTTGCCGTGGCGGTTCACGGCGTACCAATCCGGGTGTTGCAGGGCAATTTCATCGCCGGGGCGGTTAACGGCCCATAGCCAGGCATAAACTTGCATGCCGTGTTTTGTTGCCGGCGGGGTGAGGGCTGCGATTTGCTCTGCCGTGCCGCCGATGATGAGAACATTGACGCCTGCTGCGGCATAGCCGGCAAACTCTTTGTCCCAGAACGCCGTATCGCCGGGGTGGTTGTTGCCGTGTACCCACAGGTAAATCTCAGGTATATGGCGGGTGGCGGGTGTGCGGGTGAGGGTGGCATGGCTGTCCAGCCTTATTTTCTCGCCCGTGCGGGCCACGGTGGCTTCTACGGCAAAGTATTCGGGCGTAAGAATGGTGGCCGATACACCTGTTGCGGGTTGCATGGCGGTGTCGTATATGCCGTGTTTGCTTTTGAATGCCAGCTGATTGAGGTAGTAGTCGAAGAGCTGTTGCTCTGTGGCATGGGCCGGGGGGACGGGCAGGGGCTCCCACACACCGGCAGGGGAATCGCTGAGGCGCACATAGCCCCATTTTTCGGGCATATGGATATTGATTTCTCCGGTGGCCGCCCACACATGGTTGCTTTCGGGGAGCGTGTTGCCGTGCGCATCCGTTTTCTTGCGGTACCCGCAGGGGGCGGCGGCATCTGCCTGCACCTGCCAGTTGACCTGAGAGATGTTCATACGCAGCACCGTGCCGGGGGCAGGAGGCTCTGCCGTGCGCGGGTGGTTGGAGTGGCCGGTAATGCTGGCCCAAGGGATGGCCATTTCCACGCTCCAGCCTTGGTCGGTATCGGCGGGATTATTGAGCGTGCCACGCAGGTGCACGGCGTGTTTCAGCCCGGGGATATTCCAATCGTGCAGGGCGAGGTTGCCACTGCGGTAGGGCTCGGTAAGCAATAAATCCCACACCGTGTTGAGGGCGTTAATTTCTATCTCAACATAATTTTTCGTATCACCGTCGGGGTCTATGAACACCTCAAAATCGGGGTCGCGGTAGATGACGGAGTCACGCTCGGTGAGGGTGGCCCACAGGTTTTCTTCCTGCATGTCGGCGTATACGTACAGGTATTGCGCATCCCAGAGCATTTTGATTGTGGTGCGGTTGGGTATGGCGGGGCCTTCAATATCTCTCAGCGGGCTGAGGGGGCGGGCCTTTTGCCACGCTTGCTCCTCTGCCTTGCCGTCTATGATTACATCTTCGCTTACCCGTTGGCATACATAGGTGGGCGGTTGTATGGCGGTGGCAGCCGCTGTTTGAACCCACAGACCGGCGCATAATGTCAATACCGTTTTGCTGCTCATGCGCAAACTCTAGCATATTCTCGCCCGATGCGTCAAGGTAGATGCAGACAAAAAAGATATAAAAATCATTTTTCTGCTTGCCATATCGATAACAATGGCTATAATTTCAGTATGATTTTGAGACGGATAGCACGGTTTTACATAGAAGGGTTCCGCAACATGACGTTGGGGCGCACGCTGTGGTGTATTATCCTGATCAAACTTTTTATCATGTTTGCGGTGTTGAAGGCATTTTTCTTTCCGTCCTACCTGAAGGGCAGTGCGGGAGAGAAAGGGGAGAAAGTTTCTACCGAGCTGACGGGCCGTGTCGTAACAGAATAAAACAACACAACAATGGAACCTATCGATACATCTCTCGTTGATTGGTCGCGCGCGCAATTTGCGCTTACAGCCATGTACCATTGGCTGTTTGTGCCGCTCACATTGGGTTTGGGCGTGGTGATGGCCATCATGGAAACGCTTTACGTACGCACGGGGCGTGAGTTTTGGAAACAGACCGCCAAGTTCTGGATGAAGCTCTTCGGCATCAACTTTGCCATGGGCGTGGCCACGGGCATCATCTTGGAGTTTGAGTTCGGCACCAACTGGAGCAATTACAGCTGGTTTGTCGGCGATATTTTCGGCGCGCCACTGGCCATTGAGGGTATTTTGGCATTCTTTATGGAGAGTACCTTCATCGCCATCATGTACTTTGGGTGGAACAAGGTGAGCAAGCGAGCGCACTTGGCTTCTACGTGGCTGACCATCATTGGTGCCACAATATCCGCCTGGTGGATATTGGTAGCCAATGCCTGGATGCAGCACCCGGTGGGTATGGAGTTCAACCCCGATACCGTACGCAATGAAATGGTTGATTTTGCGGCCGTAGCCTTTAACGGTGCCGCGGTAGTCAAGTTCTGCCACACGGTGGTGTCATCTTGGGTGTTGGGCGCAGTGTTTGTGGTGGGCATCAGTTGCTGGTATTTGCTGCGCGGGCGGCATAAAGAGTTTGCTCATTCCAGCATTAAGGTAGCGGCATGGTTCGGTTTGGTCGCCTCGTTGCTTACGGCATACACCGGGCACCACAGCGGCCGTATCATTGCCGAGCAACAGCCCATGAAACTGGCTGCCGCAGAGGGCTTGTATGAAGGCGGCAACAGCCAAGGTCTGGTGGTGGCCGGTGTGTTGCGCCCCGGTGTAAATTGGGCCGCCCCCACAGAGGAGGATAAAATGCTGCTGAATATTGAAATGCCCTACGCGCTTTCCATCCTCGCCACGCACGAGGCCGATGGCTACGTGCCCGGTATTCGCAATATCTTGGAGGGTGGTTACACCTTGCCCGATGGCAGCACGGCTCTTTCTGCCGAAGAAAAAATATTGCGTGGCCGCACAGCCATTGAAGCCTTGGCCGCATACCGTGCCGCTGAGGATGAAGAGAATAAAGCAGCCGCCCTCAAAACACTGCGCGAGAATTTCGCCTACTTCGGCTACGGGTACCTCAAAGACCCGGCAGATTTAGTTCCGCCGGTGCCGCTTACCTTCTACAGTTTCCGCATCATGGTGATGCTGGGCGGGTATTTCATTGTGCTTTTTGCCGGCTTGTTGGTATTGCGGCAAAAGATAGAGAAATGGAGGTTGGTGCAATGGGGCGTGGTGCTCACCATCCCCTTGGCATGGTTAGCCAGCCAAGCCGGTTGGGTGGTGGCAGAGGTAGGCCGCCAGCCTTGGGCTATTCAAGGTTTGCTGCCCAATGTTGCTGCCATCTCTCGCTTGGAGACGGGGGCTGTGCAAACCACGTTCTTCATCTTCTTGGTACTCTTTACTCTGTTGCTGGTGGCAGAGTTGGGAATTATGGGCAAAGCCATTGCCACCGGCCCCGAAACCGATAAAACTGCTGCATAATTATGGACGATATTTCAACACTTCAACATTATTGGTGGTTCCTTGTTGCCTTGTTGGGGGCATTGCTGGTGTTCCTCATGTTTGTGCAAGGTGGGCAGTCGCTGATATGGACCTTGGGTAAAACGGAAGACCACCGCCGCATGTTGCTGCTGGCAACGGGGCGCAAGTGGGAGCTTACCTTCACCACGCTGGTTACATTCGGTGGTGCCTTCTTCGCCTCATTCCCCTTATTTTACAGCACCAGTTTCGGCGGTGCGTATTGGGTGTGGGTGCTGATATTGCTTTGCTTTGTGTTGCAAGCCGTATCGTACGAGTTCCAGCTCAAACGCCGCAACTTGCTGGGTACCACTACATACCGCGTATTCTTGTTACTCAACGGTATATTGGGGCCCTTGCTTATCGGTACGGCCGTGGGCACCTTCTTCAGCGGGGCGGAGTTTGTGGTCAACAAGGCTGCTATCGCCAGCCCGCACATGCCGGTAATCTCCTACTGGACCAACCCGATGCATGGTTTGGAGGCCGCTTTGGTGCCGCAAAATCTCATGCTGGGCATCAGCGTGTTGCTGCTCACCCGAGTGCTGGCTTGCTTGTATTTTGCGGATAACATTGCAGATGAAAGCCTGAGCACAGCGTGTCGCAAGCGTTTGGTGATGGAGAGTGGCTTTTTCTTACTCTTCTTCCTTACATGGTTGGGGTATCTGCTGTGCTCCACCGGTTTTGCCGTGAATGCGGAGGGCGAGGTGTATCTCGAGCCGTATAAATACCTGCACAACATGCAAGCCATGCCTGCAGTAACAGCCGTGATGCTGGTAGGTGTATTGATGGTGCTGGGCGGTATGGTTAAGGGGATTATGGGCTGGAAGTATTCTTTCTGGCTGGCCGGGCCCGGTAGTGTGTTGGTGGTGTTGGCCTTGTTGCTTTGTGCCGGGTGGAATCATACGGCTTATTATCCCTCCGTGGCAGATTTGCAGAGCTCGCTGACCATTGCCAACAGCAGCTCCGGCCTCTTCACGCTTAAGACGATGACCTATGTCTCCTTCATTATCCCCTTTGTCATTGCCTATATTGCATGGGCGTGGCATGCGTTGGATAAAGACCCTATCACCGTTGAGGAAACCGAGGAACATTGATAAAATCGTCAGTTTAAAGCAAAAAATAAAATCAGCGGGCGGTATTGCAGGTGCAGTGCCGCCCCCTAATTTTTCGGGAAACCCCGAAATTGCTTGCCATGTGGGGTTCAAACTGTTAAAATAACGCCATGAAATTCTTTGTCATTGCCGGTGAGAAGAGTGGTGATAAACAGGGCGCTCTTGTAATGCAAGAGCTGATGAACCGTTGCCCCGATATTCAGTTTGAAGGTTTGGGCGGTAACCGCATGCATGCGCTTGCACCCGCTGTGGAAGATTGGGCAGACCAAGCTGCCGTTATCGGTGTTGTAGAGGTGCTGAAACATGCCCGCTTCTTTGTTCGCCGCCTTAAGGAAATGACGCAGCGTATCGTGGAGGAACAGCCGGATTGCTTGCTGTTGATTGACTACCCCGGCTTCAACCAGCGCCTTGCCGAGCGCGTGCATAAGCTTTGCCCCAAAACAAAGATTGCTTGGTTTATTGCACCCATGGTGTGGGCTTGGCATAAGGGCCGCATCCCCAAGCTGGCTCGCGTGCTCGACCTCATGATGTGCACCTTCCCCTTTGAGAAACCCCTCTTCGAAAAGGCCGGTTTGCGCACGGAGTTTGTAGGCCACCCGCTGGTGGACGATATTCTTGCCACGCGTCGCGTGGGCGTGAGAGAGAAGGGCCTTATCGGCCTTTTCCCCGGCAGCCGCAGCCGCGAGATTGAAAAGCATTTCCCCATCTTCCTGAAGGTGGTCAAAGAGTTACAAACCCGTCATCCCGAGTGGCGATTTGAAACGGCTGCCAGCTCTGAAAAGTTGGCAGAGCGCATGCGCCGTATGGTGCGCCATGCCGGTGTGGCGCCCGAGGCGGTGAATATCCAGCTGGGCAGCTATCATGATTTGATGGATCGTGCAGAGGCTGCTCTTGTTACCTCCGGCACGGCCACGCTTGAGGCCGCCTTGCATGAGTTGCCCTTTGCCTTGGTGTACAAGGTATCTTGGGGTACCTACCTGCTGGGCCGCATGCTCCTTACCATCAAATACATTGGTATGGTGAACATCCTTATCGACAAACCCGTGACCAAGGAGCTGATTCAGGGGGATTTCAATGTGGAGAACTGCATTACCGAGCTCGAGAAATTGCTCAACCCCGAGACCCGCGAGCAGGTGCTTGCCGGCATGAAGGAGTCCATGGACCTCCTCGGCCACGGCGGCGCCGCCGGCAAAGCAGCAGACGCGCTGCTCTCTCTCTTTGAGTGATGAAAAAGTGGTGGCTTAGTTGTGGGGCTCTTGCTGTGGTGGCAGGGGTGCAGTCCTGCGGTGTCATGGCGGTTACCTCTCTTGCTATGTATGAAAGTACCATTTACCGCACGGAGAAACAAGAGCCGGCAGCTCCATGTTGCTATCGCCGTGGGGACTGTGTTTATTTTCCGGTGAATGTGACGTTTGCCCGATATAAGAATGCCCCTTTGGGGGTAGTAATACCACTTTCCGGCGGTGTGCAAGAGTATAGTTTGCCGGTGGATGAAGACGCCTATACCGAGACTTTTTACTTTCTTTTGTCGCCGAAAGATGCAGAGATTTTGCTTGGCATAACGCTGCCGGAGCCCCCGAAAGGAGCTGCCCCTTATATTGAGGCGGATGATTGGGATGCTGCTTCGGCTGTACCCATACCTATCTTACACCCGAAGTTGAAAGCCGGGTGGGTTATGAATAAAACATACACGCCGAACGGGCATGCTGACCGTATTTGCAAAACGAAACAGGGGGAGATAACCGTTGATATAAGCGGGGTGCACCACTCTGTATCGGCTCACGCTCTATATAAATGGCCATTGGCTGCAGTGCTTGCAGTGGGGGTGGATGTGCCGGTGTTTGTATTGAGTTGCGGAACTTTGGCGATTTCTATGCCTTTTTATGCGGGGTATCAGTGCGCATTCCATGACAAAACGCTCAGTGAAGGCCCGTTCTATTGATGAATTACGAACGCCGCGAACGGATGATAAATGAGATTTTCAATCATTTATCGGTAGATGAGGCTCGGGGCTTCACCGCTTGCATACGGAAGTGCGCCCCGCCGTGGTTCTGATTTGAGCCAAGATGAACATGCGATGTAATGCCGATGGGCATACAGATGCTGTTGTGTTGTATTTTGTAAAATTCTCAATATAAGCAGTTGTGTTTATTCTTTGGCTCCTGCTTTTTGTAGAAGACGGATAATTTCTGCGTCCCGATAACTCTTTGCTAGTCCCAGCGGTGTTGTTCCGCGGATTTTTTTGTTAATATCGGCGCCGAACTCAATTAATATTTTCACACATTCTTTTCTTTTGCTTTGTATGGCACTGTGTAGCGGTGGCCATTTTTCCTCTCCGTGTACGTTGGCCCCGTTTTCTAGCAAGATTCTCAATGTTTGAGGGTGATTGCCGTTGATTGCAGCGTACACCGGAGAGAAATTCACTTGACCTGACTTGTTCACGTCGGCTTGGGCCTTCAACAAAAGTTTGACACGTTCGTTATACCCTTTTTCTGCTGCTCTGTACAGTGGCGTGCGATCTCTCTTATCTGAAGCATCGACATTAATGCCTTTAACCGTAAGCAAAAGCTTAAGGCATTCTACGCATTCTTTGTCGGAACCTGCAGCAGCCCAGTGTAGAGCAGTTTCTCCGCTGACGGGGCTTACCCAGTTAACATCTATACCTTCAGTACTCAGTAAAAGTTTTACAATCTCACTATGTCCTTCCATTGCCGCCAAATAGAGAGGAGTACGGAGGAACGATTTATTTTCTGTTACTTGATTTACATTTGCCCCTGCATCAATAAGCAGTTGCACCAATGCAGCATTATTGTTTTGCACCGCAGTTTGTAATGCTGTTGCATACTGATGTTCTTCGATTCCTTGTTCTTTGAGCGATTTACATGCTGCTTTTTGGGTATGTGTTTTAATCGCCATTTTGCATTGAATTGATTCTACATCATACGGTTTCATTGCCGCTATATCATACGGTTTTTTTCCGTTGTTGTCTCTCGTATTGGCATTTGCATTATACGCAAGGAGCAATTTAACCTGAGAGAGTTTTGCATTTTCGGCCGCCCAATGGAGAGGCGTTTTGCCTTCGTTGTCTGCTTTATTGATATCTGCTCCATTTATATGTAACAACTCGATGCATTGCGTGTCCTGTTGAAAATTCACAATAGCACAATAAAATGCTGATTTCCCATCTTTGTCGGTACTATTCACGTCTGCTCCCACTATGATGAGGTCGGTGAGCAATTGGACATCGTTGTTTTTTACTGCGGATATCAGGCTGGTGCCATATGAGGCCGGAGTAATATTTTGTTTTGCCAGTCTTTGTTGTGATTCCTGTTTTGGCACAGCCTTGTTTAACAGATTTATACATGCATCGCTTTGCGCTGCTTCGAGAGAATTGAGTCCATTGTCGGTTTGCGGTTGTACCAACGCACCTGCTTCGAGTAAGAGTTTTACCATTTCGATATCATCTTGTTCACAGGCAATAAACAGAGGCGTTTTTCCATCGGAATCCGGTGTGTTCACCGCTGCATGAGCTTCGACAAGAGCTATGGCGCATTCTCGGTGACCGTTTAATATGGAAAAGTAAAGGGCAGACTGACCTTGTTTGTTAAGCGAATCGATATTAATTACTTCCGTTGCAAGTAAAAGCTTTACACATTCGAGGTGCCCTTTCATTGCAGCCCATCCCAGAGGGGTATCTCCATCACTATCAGCCTTATTAACATTGACTTCTGCATCAATCAAAAGTCGTAATAAATCAGAGTCTCCGGTTTGCGCGGCCTTAACTAATGCTTCATCATATTCATCAACGTTGATACCTCTCTCTGCCAGTGCTTTTTGAGCTGTTTGTTTTTGATGAACTATTTTCAGCTTGTTTTTACATTTACCCGCTCTTGCGACATCCACAGGGGTTTGCCCATATTTATTGGCAGCATTAATATCCGCTCCGTTTGCGAGTAACAACTCGGCTCCTTCTATGAAGTTGTTGGCTGCTGCCTGATGAAGCGGAGTAGAACCTAAGTTTGTTTTTTTATTGACGTCTGCACCTGCAGCAATAAGCAGTTTCATGCTGTCAATATGAGATTTTTTTGCACTCCAATCAAGCGGGGTCCACCCGGATTTATCTGTGAAATTAACATTGACTCCTGCATTCAACAGTGTTTGAATAGTTGATACATCATTACTTTTGACGGCCTCTATTAATTTTTGTTGAGTTTGTTCTGCTGCTGCGTGTATAGCAATGAGGCCGGTTGCAAAACTGATGGGCATGCCCGCTGCGAACATTGTTACTAAACACAGCGGTAGAATAACTGATTTTTTCATGATCTGAATTATATAGTCGGAGTTTCTTATTGTCAAGATAAAAATAAGAAGCTCCATTGTTTGCTAAGTTTTTGATGAACAGTGGGCTGTTGTCAATAGAATTTTGTATTAGCGTATTTTACTTTTTTCTACAACCGTACGCACTGCGGTAGATTTGAGCTGCGGGAGGATGTATTTGTGCAGTTCTACCGTGGCTTGAGGAGCGCCGAACTCATGCACACAGCAGGTGGCAAGCTTGTGTGCCAGGGTTTCCAACAGCACGGTGGGCTCTGCTGCCGCTACTTCTGCCAAGCGCAGGGAAAGCGCGTGGTAGTCTATGGTGCGGGCAATGTCCTCTTGCATGGCGGAAAACGGGCAGGGGGACACTAGGGTGATATCTGCCGTAAGGCGCTGGGGGGTGGCACGCTCTTCCTCGGGCACGCCGATGTGGCACATAAGTTCTAAGCCATTAAGCTGAATGGTATCATGTTGCGGTGCGGGGCAACGGTCAAACATGGCACGCAGGGCGGCTAAGTTGGGCACCATGATATCGGGGGCGGCCTCTGCCAGTTGGGTGGGGTTGTTGTACCCGGTGAGCACACCGATGCCGGTAATGCCGGCGCAGTGGGCGGCGCGGATATCGTGCTGCATATCGCCGATGAAAGCCGTTTCTGCGGGGTTCAGCCCATGCATTTGCATGAGGGTGGCAATGTAATGCTCCTTGTTGTGAATGCCGGAGTGAATATGCTCAAAGAAATCCCACATGCCCAGTTGCGTTGCCTGCTCGCGGAAGGCTTTGGGGTCCATACTGGTGAGGATGAAACAGCGCACCCCGCGTGCACGGCAAAATTGCACAAACTCTTTGGCTTGGGGAATCAGGGTAACACCTGTGGCGGAGTGGTCGAAGGCGTAGCGGTAGTAGTTCTCCAAATCCTCCAGCTTGGCTTCCGGTATTTTTACAGCATAATAATCCGGGTACGGCAGCTGGAACTCGTTGCGGAATGCCTTGCGGTCCAACGGCTCGCGTTGATATTGAGCCAACACATAATTGGTGGCCTCAATGGTAAGAGCCATATCATCGCACAGTGTACCGGACCAGTCGAAAAGGAGATTTTTGAACATGCGGATAAAAAAGGGCCTTTGTTTATCTTGACCTGTATTTGCCGCTCCCCGTAGAGCGTGAGCTGCGTTTCTGATACTCGTATTTTTGTATAGCCTTGCGCAGTGTCGGGTTCACAAAGGGGTTATCTTTGCCGTATTTGGCCCAGGGGCCACCGGGTACAAGGTGAAAGTCCACAAAACGCCAGTGTACTTTTGCCATGCCGCCGGGTATGCCGAGGTAATCTCGCACCGCCGGAGAAATGTCGATGCCGGCGGCATTATTCTTTTCGTTCTTGGGGCGGGCCCCGCCGAACACGTATTGCCAGTCATCCGTCACAAAGGGGCCGCAGTCCTCCCACTGGGCAAAACAATACTTGCCGTTGTAGTAAATCTGCACCCACATGCCGCGGCATACGGACTCATACTTGCCCTCCTTATCCCGCCTATACCAAGGAATAACGCGAGAGGCCTCCGGTTTGGGGCCGCCTTTTTGTATATCATTGTAGGGCAGGGCCACGTAAAAGGGGTTCAGTTGCGGGGTGAAGCCTTTGGGGCAATAGGTGCGGGGGCAACGGTTTGCCGGGTTGGGGTCATCGAATCCGCCGTAATTGTCATCCCATGCGCTGTCCCAGCTGCTGGCCGTGTTGGGGGTGGGGTTGTTTTTTGTCGGCAGCTCGCCTATGTAAAAATAGGTAGCTGTTATATCAAAATGCCATGGGTAGGCACCGGCGCGCTTGGCTGTGGGGGATTTTTTGGGATCCGGAAAGTTTGTGCGGTGACTTTGGTCAATGGTCGGCTTAATCGGGCCGGCTTGGATAGCGGCTTTACGCGTTGCTTCATCTTCTACTTTTCGCAGGGTGCCGGTGGTGGCTTGAGCCTGCTGTTTTTTGCGGCGCTGCACCTCGGCCTCCAGCGCTTTGCCGGAGGAACCGCCACGCAGGGTTGCGGCCTGCGCGGTATAAACCGAGCCCAAGCCGATGGATGCAAGGATGAGAGCAAAGAGTAATTTCATGCAATCGCTTTACCAGTTGTGAATAACGCTGGGGCGAGCCACGGGCAGTTTATCGGGCGCATCAAGCGTGTAGTGCAAGCCTCGGGATTCTTGGCGGCGTATGGCACAGTCCACAATAAGAGAGGCCGTGAGGGCCAGGTTGCGCAGGTCGATAATCTCGGGTGTTACACGGTAGCCCCAATAGTACTCGTTGATTTCGCGGTTTATGTTGCGCAGTCGCGTCGCTGCACGCTGCAAGCGGTGGTTGGTGCGCACAATGCTTACGTAGTCCGTCATGGTGCGGCGCACTTCGTCCCAGCAGTGGTAGAGAATGGCGAGGTCATCGCGCTCTGCCTTTTCACCGTGTACCCACTCAGGTATGGGGTATTCTTCCATCTTATGTGCCAGCGGCAAGCGGGTAAGCATGGTTGCCAGTGCGCGCTTGGAGCATACCACGCACTCCAGCAAAGAGTTGCTGGCCAAACGGTTGGCGCCGTGCAGCCCCGTGCAGGCACATTCACCCGCGGCAAACAACCCGCGCAGACTTGTTTGCCCGTTGGTGTTGGTTTGGATACCGCCACATTGATAGTGGGCAGAGGGCACCACGGGTATCATGTCCACCTCGGCATCTATCCCGTAGCTCTTGCAGGTCTCGTATATATAGGGGAAACGCTCTGCCATGAAGCCTTTGGGCTTGTGGGTCATGTCCAAATACATGCAGGGGTGGCCCGTGCGCAGTATCTCGCTGTTGATGGCGCGTGCTACGATGTCTCGCGGTGCCAAGCTCTTGCGGGCATCGTACTTTTGCATGAACTCCTTGCCGCTCGGCCCACGCAGAATGCCGCCTTCGCCGCGCACGGCTTCCGAGATAAGGAAGGTAAGCCCCTCGCGGTCGCTGCTCTTGGGGTTATAGAAGGTGGTGGGGTGGAATTGCACGAACTCCATGTTGGAGATGTTGGCACCCGCGCGCCAAGCCATAGCTACACCATCACCCGTTGCTGTTTGAGGGTTAGTGGTATACATGTATACGCGGCCCGTACCGCCGGTGGCCAGCATCACGCGGTCGCTGCGGAAAATGTCAACCTCTCCCGTGGCCGGGTTGAGCACGTAGGCACCCAGCACGCGGTCCTCTGTAATACAGCCCAACTTGGCCGTAGTAATGAGGTCTATGGCAATACGGTGATCCAGTATCTCGATATTGGGGTGGCGTTGAGCACATTCTAACAGTTTGGAGGATATCTCCAACCCCGTTGTGTCTTTGGAGTGTAAAATACGGCGTTTGCCGTGGCCACCCTCTCTGCCCAGCTCAAACTCGCCGTCTTTTTGCTGGTCAAAGTCTACGCCCCACTCCAACAGCTCGCGTATGGCCTCCGGCGCTTCGGTAACAATGGTGCGCACGGCTGCTTCATCGCAAAGACCTGCACCGGCATCCAGCGTGTCGGCCACGTGCTCTTCAAAAGTGTCGTTCTTATCCATCACTGCGGCAATGCCACCCTGTGCCTTGGCCGAGCTTGATACCAGAGGGTCGCTCTTGCACAGTACAATCACCTTGCCATGTTCTGCTGCGCGCAGGGCAAAACTGAGCCCGGCCACGCCGCTGCCGATTACTAAGAAATCTGTCGCTATCATTTCCGTTGACTGCGTTACGGCGAGTATTCTATCACATCTTTAACGCTTCGTCACGCATTATGTCTTATAATATGTCGATTTTTGTGGGATATTGTTCCTATATTTTGAGTAGCCGACTCTTGTTTGTCCTGCATCGGTGGGATTGTTATGTTTAAAATTCTCATTTATTAATAGTTAGGAGCCGCTCTGCGGGCATTTTTTTCTGCTATGTCGCGTTCTAATTGTTTTCTTTCTTCAGTGTATTTTTTATATTGCCTTGGCCAATAATTTTCGTCATCTATCGTGCTTTGAGTTTTGGGTAACGAAATATATGCAGCAGGCGTTGGTGTAACTGTTGAAGTCGGCAGGCGTAAATTAGAGTACGAATGCGTGGGATATGTCGTTGTGGTAGGATAATAGGGTGTATCCGGTGCGTAATCATAGCTAGGTATTACCTGCGTTGGTATGTATTGGGAACGAGAAATGGAATTCAGATACTGCTGCTGCAACAGTAATTGTTGCTGTTGTTGAAGTTGTAACTGTTGTTGTTGAAGGAGGAGTCTGTTTTGTTGTTCTGCTTCCATGCTGGCATTGAGTGATGCCAATTCGGCAGATGCTTCATTCAATCCATCACCGGCAGCTCCGGCGACTTTCCCTACAGCATACAATGCGCCATAAGGAATCAATAGTGTATTTTCAATGCAAGTTATGGGTAGGTCAACACACAACCAGTCCAATACACCCATTGTGTAGTAAAATGCAGCTCCGGAGGAGTGATATCGAAATAACTCACCATATTCTTTCGGAGTATTGACAATGGGGAAAGTTCGGCAATTTTTCAAGACATCGCGGTTTACTCTTTTCAGATATTGAGGTGTTGAGGCCGTTTTGTTTTTTCCCATGAGGTACATGGCAAAATCTTCCGGTATTTCAACAACTGTTGTTCCTCGATACTCTGATACAATCAAATCTTCCGTCGGTTGTTTTTCCTCCAATGCATTGTATTGCGTTTTAATGGGCTTTGCCTGTCTATATCTGGGGGCGTCCAAATAATAGGAGCTCCCGTCAAAATATACAACATGCCCGGAGTCTTTGCTTACTCCGTATGTCGTTACAATCGCGTCATAGGATGCTTTGTCAAAAATATGTTGGGCTGAATTAAAATAGCAACCGCTGAAAGAGCCCCCCAAGAGACATACGAGTACAGTACTGAAAATCCGCTTCATTATATGGATAATATGTTGAGAGAGGTGAGAAAATGTTTGTGTCAAATTAATCAACTATCGTGCAGAGTATGGCATAATTTATTGAAAAAACAAGAAAAATCTTTAGCGCTGTTAAAGATTAAAGTTGATAGATGTGGCAGCCCGATAAATTTTAATTTATCGGGCAGATGGCGCGCCGAATTCCAGAGCCCCGGTGAGGGGCGATAAGAAGCTTAGCCGGTGGTGCAGGGAGCCCGCGACAGCGGGCGAGCGTAACCACCGGTAGTGATACAAGATGAATGGAACCCCGTTGAAAACGGCGGTGACAGAATAGCCGCCGCAAAATGAAAAAGCGGATGAATTATTCCGTTATTGATT
>JAZNGY010000141.1:0-8713 GCA_045576695.1 Akkermansia sp. | reverse complement strand
CTATAGCGGCCTCTCTTGTGAATTTTGGTCATGTTGATGAGTGTGTTGTGTGTTTTTGAGGTTATTTTACACTCATCCGGACTTTTGCGCAAGCTTAGCAGAATTAGCTCTGTGTCCTAAATTCGGGTGGCTGCATACTGTATTGAACCGGAGAAAATCCAGAGCCGGCCAAAGTTTAGAAAATCACCTTTCACAAATTTTTAACGACAATCAAATACACTACTCTCGTACACCTATTACAGAAGCAAAATCTAAACCGGATTTTCTTTTTCCCGGAATTGATTTTTATAGAGATGAAACGTTTCCCTCTCAGTTACTTCATATGCTCGGAGTGAAAACAACATGTAAAGACAGATGGAGACAGGTTTTAGTTGAAGCTAATCGAATTCCGCAAAAACACTTACTAACTATGCAGGGCGCAATTTCAATTAATCAGACAAATGAAATGCAAGCCCATAGGCTTCAGTTGGTTGTTCCGAAGATGATACATTGTACCTATACAAAACAACAACAAGCATGGCTAATAACTGTTGATGATTTTTTAGCATTACTTAGAGATAGTCAATCAAAAACACACCTTTTATAAACCGCCCCCCCTACCCTTTGAGCAGAAAGGAGAGGAGGTCGGAGAGGTGGAGGCGGGCAACGATAACGGCGGGGAGGGCAGCCAGCAGGCTATTGAGGCGGAGATGGAGGGTGTGTTTGAGCGAAGAAACCACGGTAGAATCTTCAAGGGAACGCCGAGCGCGGGCAATATTGCCATCATGCACCATGATAAAATCTTGCAGGGCATCAATGGTACGGGTTATTTTGATGAATAAGTTGTGGCGCAGCGAGGCATCGGGCACCAGGGCAGTGATGCGTATTTTAAGCTCATCAGCATAATGATCTGCACGTTTGCGCCAGGCAAGCAGATGTTGGCGGTAGTCGGGATTGAGGGTAGACATGGTAGGCGGGGATGCGTTAAGAGGGTATTTGCAACAATAACTTCAACCTGCAAGGGGGAATGCGTTCGGCAAGCTCTGCCCTTATTTGGTGTTGAATTATTTGGAGGAAGTGCTTTTTCACGGTATTCGGGTTCCACCATTCAACAAAGAGTCGACCATGAGCCACGCTCAGTTCGCGATGAATAAGGGTAATGAGCAGACGGCGAGTTTCGCATGGTATCACACAGGGCTCCAGGCAGGCGAGCACATGCTCGGCATAGCGTTGCAGCAGCGCATAAACGGTGCAACACCTGAGGTCATTATTCAACGGAGGGTGGGTATACATATTATCTACAGTATACGCCACTGCTGCACACGCTGCGAGAAAAATTAGATAATTGGTAGGCGGGGGCAAGAGGCCGTCTTATTCTGCACTTTTCTCGGTGGGCAGCGCTGATTGAAAGTCGCAAGTGTCGGGGAATGCGCAATGCTGCGGCCATAAAACACCGTGCTGCACTCAGGCCGATGTTTTATCAGAAAATTGTAAATGGTAAATTGCACATTGTAAATAAAAAACTTACAAGGTTCGTTACCTAATGCGTTTGCCTTGTACGCGCGCGCGAAGGATTTGACAGGCATGGTATAATCATGGCATGGCAATATCCCGAGAACTTTTTGAAAGAGCGTGTCAGGTAATCCCCGGTGGAGTCAATTCACCCGTGCGAGCATTTCGCCGGTTGGAGCGTGCGCCGTTTTTTGTAAAACGGGCACAAGGTGCGCACCTTTGGGATGAAGATGACAAGCAGTACATAGACTACGTATGCACATGGGGGCCCGCCATTTTGGGACACGCACCGCAAAGCGTCATCAGCGCCGTGCAGCAAGCCATCCCCCAAGGATTGGGCTATGGCATACCCACCCGCATTGAGGTAGACATGGCAGAAACCATCTGCCGTTGGTTGCCCTCCATTGAAAAAGTGCGCATGACCAACAGCGGCACAGAGGCCACCATGAGCGCCATCCGCTTGGCCCGCGGCTACACGGGGCGCAAATACATCATCAAGTTTGAGGGCTGTTACCATGGCCATGTGGACAGCTTGCTGGTGGCCGCCGGCAGCGGTGCCCTCACCCATGGAGAGCCCGACAGCGCCGGTGTGCCGCGCGAGTTCGCAGAGCTTACCATAGCCCTGCCGTATAATGACCCCGATGCCGTGCGCCGCGCCTTTGCTCAGCACCCGCAGCAGATAGCCGCCATTATTGTGGAGCCCTACCCCGGCAACGCCGGCTTCTACCTGCCCAAGCCAGGCTACCTCGAGTTCTTGCGCGAGATTACGGCCCGCGAGGGCGCGCTGCTTATTTTTGACGAGGTGATGACGGGGTTCCGCATCTCTGCCGCCGGTGTGCAGGGCAAGCACAACATCACCCCCGACCTCACCACCCTGGGCAAGGTAATAGGCGGTGGCCTGCCCGTGGGCGCGTTCGGCGGGCGAGCAGACATCATGAACTGCGTTTCACCGCTGGGCCCCGTGTACCAAGCAGGCACCCTCAGCGGCAACCCCGTGGCTATGGCTGCCGGCCTGGCCCAGTTGCATGAGCTGGAGACCACCGATGCCTATACCCGCTTAGAGAGCCTCGGCGCCCGTTTGGAAGCCGGCGTGCGCGCCACCTTGGCAGACCTGCACCTGCCGCTCACCTTCAAGCGCAGTGGCTCCATGTTCTGTCTCTTCTTCACCACGCAAGAGGTATACGACCTCGCCACGGCCTCCACGGCAGATTTCGACATGTTCCGCCGCTACTTCCTCTCCATGCTCGAGCAAGGGGTGTATGTGGCACCCTCGCCGTACGAAACCGGCTTTATCTCCACCGCCCATACAGAGGCAGACATAGATGCCACCGTGGCGGCCATGCGTCGCGCCCTGCAAGTGGCAAAAGGCTAACCCGCAACCGACACTGCACCACCGCCATGAAATGGATAAGCGCATTGCTCTGTCTTTTTACCTTCAGCTCTTGCGGCATGGTAGACAGCCATGATACCCCGGCTATAGAGATACCCACACAAGAGCAACAGGTGGTGCAGCAGCACGTGCAACAGCTTTGCGCACACCCCCGCCATGGCGATACCATTGAGCATGCACGCAACTATATTGAGGCGCGCTTTAAGGCTGCCGGTTGGCAGGTGAGCCGCCAATACTTCACCACCTCCGGCGGAGAAACACGCTGCAATATATGCGCGGTGCGCCCCGGTAAAAAAGATACGCGCTACATCATCGGTGCGCATTACGATGCCTGCGATATCGGGGTAGATGCCACAGGCTACAACCAAGGGGCAGACGACAATGCCAGCGCCGTGGCCGTGCTGCTGGAGCTTGCCGCCCGACTGCCCCAAACACAACCCGAGCACACTATTGAGCTGGTGGCTTGGGATTGCGAAGAACCGCCCTATTTCAACACACCCGATATGGGCTCTGCCCACCACGCCGCTGCCTGCAACAGCGACAAGGTGCTGGGCCTCATCTGCCTGGAAATGCTGGGGTATTACACCGACGAGCCGGACAGCCAGCCCTCCATCTTCCCCGGCTACTCGCTCATGCTGCCCACGGTGGGCAACTTTGTTGCCGTGGTGGGCGATACTGACTCTCGCGACTTGGCAAAATGCCTTTTCAATGCCCTCAAACAAGACATGCCTGCCGCACGTGTCAACATACCCTTTGCGCATAATACAGAGCTGTACTTCTCTGACCACCGCAACTACTACCCGTACGGCATACCCTCTATCATGGTGACAGATACCGCCATGCTGCGCAACGGCAATTACCACGAGCTTACCGACACCCCCGACACCTTGGATTACCACCGCATGGCCATTGTGGTGCGCGGCATTACCCGCGCCGTCATCGCCTTGGCCTACCCCGCAAAAAAGGAATCTTGAGCGGCGGATGCCACCCGTCTTTTTTTACTCAGCGCAGTACACAATCGCACAAAAGCTGCAAGAGCAGATGAGAATTACGGCGCAGGTTGCAGCAACAGCACGGTAATCTCCGGCGGGCAGAACATGCGTATGGGCAAACGGCTCAAGCCAAGGCCACGAGACACATACACCGGGCTGCCACTTTTGCCGCGGTGCATGCCGGCGCGCTCCGTTTGGCGGGTCCACGGCTCAGTAGCCACCAAGGGCTCGCCGCCGGGGGTGCATACCTGCCCACCGTGCGTATGCCCGGCTACTGCCAAATCTACATGTACATTGCCATACAAAAAGCAATACGGCGAGTGAGCCGCAACTATCAACGGCATGTCTTGCGGCAATTTTTCGCGGGTAAAACGGCGCTCTAGCCGCTTGGCATTAGCACCGATGCTGCCGGCGGTCTGGGGCTCGGGGGTGTAGGGCAAGCCCCGCCACTTCACCTTTTGCCCGTTGGCAAAAGTCTGCACATGCTCAGCATTCTCCAACGGCACAAAACCTAACTTCTTAAACTCCTTGCGCAACTGTTGGCCTTCTGCCCCCGCATCATGATTACCGCACACGTAATACACTTTGCATTGCTTGGCAAGCGGCGCCAAATAGGCTGCCACCTGCTCTGCGGGCATGGCATTACCGGGCTTGAGGGCGCTGAAATAGTCGCCCAACAGCACCACGGCCTCGGGTTGCTGTGCCAAAGTGCAAGCCACAATGCGCCCCAGCCGCGGGCCATCATACACGGTGGCATGCATATCTGCCAGCAATACCACCCGCACCGGCGCTGCCCCCGGCGCCCAGCCACGCATCTGCACCGGTACCGCTTCTACCGTAAGCCGCAGCGGCTCCTCAAAAAAGCTGAACCACACTGCCAACAATGCCAGCATGGCTGCTATGTACGAAAAAAGCACCCAACGCAGCCCATGCCACCACCACCGGCGGGCCTTGCCTGCCGCGGGTTTCTGCCGCTTGGGCGGCTTGGCCGGTGTATCTGCTCCCATGCGCGTGGCTCGCCCTGTGTTATAGTCTACCTCTGCCGGGCTCTGCAACCGCGGCTGCAGCTCAGGCGTCTATCTCTACGGATACCGGGCAGTGGTCCGACCCCGTAATATCGGCATGTATGCTTGCAGACTTCACCTGCGGCAGCATGCGCTCGCTCACGCAGAAGTAGTCTATACGCCAGCCCACGTTCCGCGCGCGGGCACCACCGCGGAAGCTCCACCACGAGTAAGCATCGCGCGCATCCGGGTGCAGGCTGCGGAAGGTATCTGCAAACCCCGCCCCCAGCAGCTGCGTAAAGCCCTCTCGCTCTTCATCCGAGAAACCGGCGCTAAAGTGGTTGCTGTCCGGCCGGGCCAAATCTATCTCTTGGTGCGCCACATTCAAATCGCCGCAGAACACCACCGGCTTTTTCTCTGCCAGCCCGCTCACATAGGCGCGGAATGCGGCATCCCACTCTTGGCGGTAAGGCAAACGCGCCAGCTCATTCTGCGAATTGGGCGTATAGCAATTGACCAGATAAAAATTCTCAAACTCCATAGTAGCCACGCGCCCCTCGGTATCGTGCTCCGCTATGCCTATGCCCGTGCTCACGCTCAACGGCTCCACGCGAGACAATATCAACACCCCCGAATACCCCGGACGCTGTGCCGGGTTCCACACGGCATGCGGCCAGCTTGCCAACCACAAGTCGGCCACCTGCTCCGGGCGCGCCTTTATCTCTTGCAAGCACAGCACATCCGGCGCCAAGGCATCCATCTTCTCTGCCAACCCCTTGCCCAAGGTCGCGCGTATCCCGTTCACATTCCAGCTTACCAGTTTCATATACCGCATTTTACCCTCACCCCCTCACCCTGTCAAAACAAATCTCGTTTTGTAATCATTCTAACTTTGTCATCCCCCCTTTTCTCCCCCTTTTCTCCCCCTTTTTTGCAAAAATTTGAAAAATTTACAAAAAAATGCAAATTTAGTCTTGCCAAAGCTCTTCTTTTCATGTATATTTCTCTCACGCGCTTCATGCGCAGCCAAACGGCAGGGTAGCTCAGTGGTAGAGCAGAGGACTCATAAGCCTTTGGTCGGGTGTTCAAATCACCTCCCTGCTATTATGGGAGCGGTCGCAACCAAGACAAAATGGTAACGACCGCTCCTTTTTTGTGCCTGGATTTCAGCGGGTTATAAAATCGCAACTCATAACGAAAAACGGACTTCCGGGGCTGATTTTGCATCCATTTTGCCCTCGTTTTGCAGCCAAAAGGACTCGCTTAGACTCGTGCGTTCACAGTCACATTACATGCAATTAGCTGAATATCCGTGGCTTAAATAGCAAAAAATCGCTGGCTATCAGTCAAATCACATTGCTTGCCTTGCAAGCGTTGAAAATGAGTTTTTTGTGACGATTTTCTCATAACGGAAAAAGTCATCCGATTTTTATTCACAGTCACGAAAGAAAAAGTAATAAAAACCTTGCATATTTATAATAAATGGCTTATGCTATACAAAGGAACTTTTTACCCCCTGTTTTATGAATAAGAAGACAAGCAAAGCAAAGTCGGTAAGCGCAGACATCGAAGTCCGCGTAAAGAGCACCAGCGGAACCACCTACCGCGCCCTCGTGGAAAAGCGAAACAAGAAAGTCACCTACCTGTGCCAGCACATTCGCGGGGCTTTCACCAAAGACCGCAAGATTGCCAAACCGCTCACAGAGCTGGTCATATCCGGCGAATATACGCTACCCCATGCCAAACACCGGGAAATGGTGGAAAAGCTGTTCAAGGTCACGCTGAGCGCCCCAGAACGCAAAGCTCGCCGCAGGTCAACCAACGAGGCGATTCAGCGTGAAGAAATCACACCACCTTGGCTGATGGACGAAGAAGAGCAACAGACTCAGACAGAAGCTCCCAGCGATGCTGAAATCGAAGCCGCCCTGTGGCAAGAAGTAGAAGAAGCCCGCGAAGCCGAACTTGCAGAAAAATTAAACGAGCCCGTGACGGACGTGGAGCCGACCGCCGAAGCCCCGGCACAGGAATCCGGCGTTGAGTCCAAAAATCCGGAAGCTGCTGAAGTGGTCGAAATCAAGCTGACCACCTACAATCTGAAAAAGGCTGGCCAAGCCCCGGTAAGCATCACGTCCAAAAGCAACGACATCAAACTGAAACCCGGCGACCAGTTGATACGCATCTACAAAGGCACGCTGATCGAGGTAGACGTACTCGATAGCGGCTACAAGTGGAATGGCGAGGTTTACCCCACCCTCACCCATATCAGTTGGAAAGCCACCGGCTACCAAATCGGAGGTAATAATTTCTTCGGGCTACCTACCAAGCGCCGGGGCGAGTAAGGCATGTCCACTCCTCCCAATGGGCTTGTTCTTTAAGGGGCGTCAATGGGAGTCGAAAGTTTTCTTGCGTTGTAAATAACCTAGAAAGAGTGCATTATAAAAATAAAGTTACAAATGAAAGACAAAAATCAGCTTTTTTGTTTTAGGAATTAGGTCGGCGGTTCTACAATCTATCGATGGCTCCGTACCCCATCGAATCGATAATCTCTGAACACCTAAAAGCCCGTTCATTCCACGAGCCTGAAATATTTTCAAAGCACATATTACCTCAACTCTTAGTTAGCGCGCCGTAGCTCCGTCATTTCATCAGTAATTCTATTTTTTATGACAATATGAGATACTTTGAACTTTACTTATATTTGTCGTTTCGTTAGAGTGACGTCATGTTTAAATATCTTTTTATGTCTTTGTTCGCGGCGCTCATAATAACGCCTGCTTTTGCTGGTGTCCATTCTGAAGTCCCTACTGCCAAGGTTTCATCGAAATCGGTTAAATCGTATATGAAAAGTGCAGAGAACGGGGACAAAGTGGCTCAATTTCAGCTCGGTGAATGTTATCGTGAAGGATTGGGGGTAAAAAAAGATGAAAAGAAAGCATTTACATATTATAAAAAATCTGCAGACCAAGGTTATGTGCCTGCCATGCATGCTCTTAGTGTTTGTTATTTGTATGGAGTAGGGTGTAACCGGAATATAGAGCAAGCATTATGGTATGGCGAAGCTGCTGCCAATCAAAACTATATCAAATCTGTTAAAGGTATGGCGGTTGCGTATTCAGGAGTTGGACCTGTTGACGTTCCCATTGATTTAGTGAAAGCTGAGAAATATGCGAGATTGGGCTCAGAGTTGAAAGACCCCTTATCAATGTATTGTCTTGCAAAGGTTCTTATGCTCAAGCCCGATAGTTCAGAAGCGGATAAAAAAGAATCGTTGATGTTGTTACAATCTTCAGCAGAAAATGGTTGCGGAGAAGCAGCTCTTACTTTAGCCAAGTTATATCTGGAGAGGGGGCCTTTACCACAAGACTATGCCGTCGCAATTAAATGGTTAAAAAAAGCAGATGCAGTTGGTATGGCTGAAGCCTCTTATTTACTTGCATATTGCTCTTTCAACAACATCGGCATGGAATATGATGATATTGTTATTTTTTCTTATATAGAAAAATCAGCCGAGGCCGGATATGCTCCTGCTCAGCTAAGTCTAGCGAAGGTATATGCAGAAGGTAATGACCAAGTCAAGAAATCATACAAGAAAGCTCGTTTTTGGCTAGACAAGGCTATTGAGCAAGGGCTTGAGGAAGCAATTGAATATTCCAAGGAACTTGAAACATTACGTAAATAAGAAATCTTATTTGCACGTAATCGTGTAGGGGGCTTTCGCCCCCTCACACACCACCGTACGTGCCATTTATGGCATACGGCGGTTTCCAATCAGCGTTTGAGGAGTTGATAAAACGAGATATATCCCTCTGCCCGCAGCCATGCGTTATCCATGCAGA
>JAZNGY010000140.1:0-2434 GCA_045576695.1 Akkermansia sp. | reverse complement strand
GGCACAAGACAGCGGTTGCTTTATCTGTAACCGGTCAAATCAACAAAAATTTAAAATTACAAAATTCATAGTTGACTATCATATACCGCCTCGCCATACGGCGAGGCTCAAAAATTCGGTTCGCTTCGCTCACATCAAACTGCCCGATAAATTCCCATTTATCGGGCTGCCACATCTACAAACTGTAAACGCGTGGGCATCATTAGAAACATGAACACTAAATCGGTATTTGAATGTACGAATGACGATATACGAGGTACGAAGTTCAGAGTCAGGCGCCTGAGGCGCAGTGTTGCAAAGCCACGCATAAGTTGCCGCTGTCATTACGGCTGTATGCCTAACTATTACTTCGTATTTTGAATCTCGTAACTCGTACTTCAAATTACCTGGCTCATCTACTTTACAACTTTCAAAAAAACCGGTGCCGTGGTATCACCCCCACGGCACCGGTAAAAAAGTTTGTTGTGATATTCGGCTTGAATAAGTGTTAAACTTTAAACATCAAAGATTCAACATCAAACATTACTTCTTCATTGCCGCGCGAATAAGCTCTGCGCACTCGGTATGGCCGTTGTCCTCGGCTGCTTCAAGGGCTGAATCAAGGTCAGTAGCGCCTTTGTCGAGCATCAACTGTACGATGTCCATATGGCCGCACAATGCAGCGACCGCAAGCCCCTCGTTGTAGTCAGTAGCGCCTTTGTCGAGCATCAACTGAACGATATCCATATGGCCACCCCATGCAGCGAAATAAAGCCCCATGTCGTAGTCAGCAGCGCCTTTGGAGAGCATTAACTTTACAATCTCCATATGGCCCCCCTTAGCAGCGCCCCTAAGCCCCTCGTTGTAGTCAGTAGCGCCTTTGGAGAGCATTAACTGTACGATATCCATATGCCCACCCAATGCAGCGAAATAAAGCCCCTCGTCGTAGTCAGTAGCGCCTTTGTCGAGCAGCAATTGAACGATATCCATATGGCCACCATCAGCAGCGAGCCTAAGCCCATCGTTGTAGTCAGTAGCGCCTTTGTCGAGCATCAACTGTACGATATCCATATGGCCACCCCATGCAGCGCCACTAAGCCCATCGTTGTAGTCAGTAGCGCCTTTGTCGAGCAGCAACTGTACGATGTCCTCATGGCCAGCCACTGCGGCGTTCCAAAGCCCCCAGTCCGGGTTAGCGCCTTTATCAAGCATCAACTGTACGATATCCATATGACCACCCTTAGCAGCGTCCCAAAGCCCATCGTTGTAGTCAGTAGCGCCTTTGGAGAGCATCAACTGAACGATATCCATATGGCCACCCTTAGCAGCGCCCCAAAGCCCGGCGTTGTAGTTAGTAGCGCCTTTGTCGAGCATCAACTGTACGATATCCATATGGCCTCCAAATGCAGCGCCATCAAGCCCATCGTTGTAGTTAGTAGCGCCTTTGGAGAGCATTAGCTGAACGATATCCATATGGCCTCCCTCTGCAGCGCCCTCAAGCCCCGCGTTCGGGTCAGCGCCTTTGTCAAGGCATTGCAGAACCAGCTCTTTGTTGCCGGCGGCAGCGGCACCCATGCAATAGATACCAATATGATTTTTGCCTTTCAAATTCTCCAAAGTGGCAGTATTCCCCGTATACCCGGCGCGGAAAATTTTTATTTCGGCATCCGAGTAACCATACAATTTCAAAAGTTTACATAACTTATCGAGAGGAGATACCGTGGCAGCATCGGTGCCGGGTGCAGCAGTATCCGTACTTGGTGCAGCCTCAGCCATGTAAGAAGTAACCACACAGGGCACCGCAAGAAGCGAAAGAAGAAGTAAAGCGCATTTCATCATATTTGTAATGGTTGTTGATAAAGAATATCAAAAAATCAAAATCTATCAGCCAAGAGGAAAAATATCACGTTTTTTCATTCAAATCAAGCAGTATCCCGGCAAAAAGTGTAGAAGGCCCACAGATGACAATACAGGTAATGCCCCATGGGAAACTCTACACACCGGGGCACAGAAAAATGTATTTTTTAACGCTCTGTTAAACATTTCGCTTGGTAAATCGGAGTTTGTCGAGCAGATGGCGAGCGTAAGCGAGCGGAATTTTTGAGCCCCGCGCATGCGGGGCGGCATATGGTAGCCCCGGGTTCCGTCTTCGGGCTTTCGCCCTACGCCGAGACAAGACAGCCGCGTCAGCGGCGGAACCCGGGGTAAGATGAAAATAAAATCGGAGCCCGAGAAGCCTAAGCGTAGCGAAGGCGTCGAGGCCGACAGCACGCCCCGCTCCTGTTTTTGCGTTAGCAATCTCAGATAAAAACCGTATTATTAAATAACAACGCATGATAAAAAAATGAATAAACAATACTTATGGGGGGATGCTACCCTGCTGTCGGCCTCAGCAGCTGCGCTGCTTCGGGCTCCGAGATTCTTTTCTACCACTACCACGGGTTCCGCTGCTGAC
>JAZNGY010000139.1:0-6164 GCA_045576695.1 Akkermansia sp. | reverse complement strand
AAGAAAGCACTGTTTGAGTTTTTGCAGATGATTGAGTGCCCGCGACAGCGGGGGGGATTGCAGCATTCTGCTTACTGCGCACGCCTGTTTATTTGATGCGGTACAGCAGCCCGATAAATTGGAATTTATCGGGGTGTTTGGTGTGTGCGAAGCGAACCGAATTTTTGAGCTTCGCCGTATGGCGAGGCGGTATATGATAGCCCAGGGTACAGCCGCGTTAGCGGCGGAACCCTGGGTCCGGAATAAACGTTATTCGAACCCCGCCGAATGGCGGGGTGGCATAATGCGCGGTGTTAATATTTACGATGATAATAAATACCTTGCGACATCTAGCAACCCTCTATGCCACCCCACCATCCGGTGGGGTTCCAATATATTTTTCATCTTACCCCGGGTTCCGCCGCTGACGCGGCTGTCTTGTCTCGGCGTAGGGCGAAAGCCCGAAGACGGAACCGGGGCTCATCATCTATCGCCCCGCTATCACGGGGCTCTGAACTTCGTACCTCGTATATCGTCATTCGTACATTCAAACTCCGATTGATCAACCGCACTGTTTAACAGACCAAATAAAAAAGCGTGGTGACATGCACCACGCTATTTGATAAAAGTATAGGTGAGGGGGGGATGAATTACATCTCGTTCATAATAGCCTCAAGAGCAGCGCTGCCGAAGCAGTTGTTCTCAAGGATGTTCGTGCCGGCAGCCTCCATGCGGGGAGCCAGAGAGAACATGGCGGGCAGAAGCTTTTCGGCGAGTTTCTCTTGTGTAGCCTCATCGGGCTCACCCATAGCCTCAGCCTTGAGCTGTACCTCCATCATGCGGTCCTTCAAAGCGGTAAGCTTAGCAGCAGCAGCGTCTGCAGTGGCCTGATCATTTACGGACTCGAGAACGTCTACAACCTCGGTAAGAACAGCGATCATCTCGTCTACCACGGCCTCAGCCTCAGCGTATGAAGCTACGGGTGCTACGGGTGTTGCGGGTACGTCCTGAGCCATTGCCATGGAGCTGCAAAGTGCAGCAGCAGCGAAAAATGCAATCTTCTTCATAATCTTTTGATTTTGTTTAATGTTATACCACGTGCAACCTTATTGCCGACGCCGTGGGCGTGCCGAGAATACACTATTTTTTTTGACTTGTCAATGATAAGTATAAAAAATATTGATTTTTTTTAATTGTTTGCCTCTATTTAAGTTTTCACCGCTGCACAAGGCTTCGGGCAAATAGAATTTCTCGTCAAAATATGGTTCGCAGGGGCAATACGGACAAATTGAGGGGTTGCCATATGGGGACTATCTGCTATAATAGTACACATGAAGTTGCGCATTTTCACCGTTGCTATGCTGGCCATTGCCGGTATACTGAGCTCTTGCCAAAGTACTCATTATTCTTATAAAGGATACAAGAAATCTCCCTACACCGTTAAGGGCCACCGCTTTGTGCCTATGGATGTTCACCCTGCACTGAGCTATAAGGAGGAGGGTATCGCCTCGTTCTACGAGGAGAGCGGCGGCCTGAATGCCATTGGCGAAACCCTGCGCGAGGGCGACTACTACGCCGCCCACCGCACCCTGCCCCTGCCCTGCCGCGTGCGCATTACCTCATTGGCCAACGGCAAAAGCGTAGAGGCACGCGTGTCGGACCGCGGACCCTTCATCAAAGGGCGCCTCATCGATGTATCTGCCGCCATTGCACGCGACTTGGGCTTTACCCACAAAGGCTTGGAGCGCGTGCGCGTAGAGGTACTCTCCGTGGGCGATGGTGATTACAAAGTGCGCAAATAATCCCCCCCCCCACACACATACGTTTCATTATGCTTAAAAGATTACGGACTCACGCTCTTATCTTAACTGTTACCCCCGCTTTTGCTACAGAACCTCTTAACCCACAAAATACCATGTTCAACAAAGAACTTTTAGAAAAATGCAGCAACGCCGCCGGTGTCTCCGGGTTTGAGGACGATATTCGCGCCGTTATTGCCGCCGAGCTCGAGGGCTGCGGCAACATCTCCCACTCTCGCAGCGGCAACCTGATTTGCGAAAAGCCCGGCCCCGCCGGCGCCCCCACCATTGCCCTGATTGCCCATATGGACGAGATTGGCTTTATGGTGCAGGGCGTGACGGATGACGGTTTCTTGCTGCTGGTGCCGCTCGGCGGGTGGTGGAACCACACCCTACCCAGCCAGCGCGTTACCGTGATAACCCGCGAGGGCAAGCACATACCGGGCCAAATAGGCACCAAACCCCCGCACCTGCTGCCCGAAAGCCAGCGCAAGCAGGTAATGCCCGATGACGCGCTGTTTGTGGATGTAGGCGCATCCACCAAGGCAGAGGTAGAGGCCCTCGGTGTTCGCCTGGGCTGCTGCGTGATGCCCGATGTGCAGCTGCAACCCCTTGCCGTTGAACACCGTTGGATGGGCAAAGCCTTCGACAACCGCGCCGGTGTTTACACCATGATTCGCACCATGCAGGCCATTAAAGACCTTGACCTGCCCTGCACCGTGCGCGCCATTGCCACCGTGCAAGAAGAGGTTGGCACCCGCGGCGCCCGCGCCCTGCAAGATGAAGAAGTGCCCGATTACGCCCTTATTCTTGAGGGGCCGCCCGCCGACGACACCTTCGGCCAAAGCTCCACCTGCCGCCAAGGCGTACTGGGCAAGGGTGTGCAGGTGCGCCTGTACGACCCCACCAACATCACCCCGCCCGCCTTTGCAGACTTTGTGCTGGCCACGGCCACCAAGCACGGTATACCCCACCAAGCCACCGTTCGCCGCACCGGTGGCACAGATGCTGCCGCATCTTACCCCCACTGGCACGGCACACCCGCCATTGTCTTGGGTATACCCACCCGCTACATCCACGCCCACAACGGTATTCTTGACGCCCGCGACCTCTCCGCCGCCGTGCAGCTCACCGTCAAGCTCCTGCAAGATATTGTGGAGTACGGCAAATAAGCCCCAATAACAACACACTCACTTTTTATCCCCCCGCAGCCTACACCTGCGGGGGCTTTTTGTGGGCGGGGCAAGAGCACAAACGGCGCCGATGCTGCTGCCGATGATGCAGAGGTTAAATACAGCGCGGATGTAGTTGAGGGTGTAAATGTAATTGACGAATGACGGAGTACGAGTTACGAATTTAAAGTTCGGCTCGCTGCGCTCGCTTTCTGCGTCAAGGTAGGCGCGGCTTTGCAACACTGCGCCGCAGGCGCCTTACTCAGAACTTCGTACCTCGTATATCGTCATTCGTACATTCAAACTTTCTTTTACTTGCCCAGGCAGAAGGTGGCGAATACGCGAGTGAGGATGTCTTCCGTATCCACACGGCCGGAGATAGAGCCGAGGGCATCCAGCGCGGCACGCAGGTCAATATCCATAAGCTCGGGGGAGATAGCGGAGAGCAGGCCCGCGCGGGCGGCGGCCAGATAATCCAGCGCTTGTTGCAGGGCGTATCGGTGGCGGGTATTGATGGCGGCCAAAGAGTCGAGCTCGCCGCCGGTGCTGTGCAAAAACAGCTCTGTAATGGCGGTGGCCAGTTCTGCATGGCCCTGCCCTGTACGGCAAGAGATATGCAGGGCAGGCACCCCCTGCCAGCCCGGGTGCACGGGTTGGTCGCACTTGTTGAGCAAAAGCAGGTGTTGCGCCGTGCTTTGCGGCAGGGGTACGCGGGCGGGCGGTAGGGTGGCGTCTGCCACTTCCAATATGAGGTCTGCCTCTGCGCCGGCGCGGCGGCTGCGCTCCATACCGGCGCGTTCTATGGCATCTGCGCTTTCATGCAGGCCGGCGGTGTCTACCAGGCGCAGGCGCAGGCCACCCAGGCTTACACTCTCTTCAATGGTGTCTCGTGTGGTGCCGGCAGTGTCGCTCACAATGGCGCGCTCATACCCCAGCAACATGTTAAGCAGGCTTGATTTACCCACATTGGGCGCACCGACGATGGCCGTGCGTATACCCTCGCGCAGCAGGCGGCCTTCATCTGCCGTGGCCAGCAACAGGCGCAGCTCGGCACACACGGCATCAAGCGCGTCTACCAGCTCTTGTGTGGTATCGGGCGCAATATCTTCCTCCGGAAAATCAATGTAGGCCTCCACATGCGCAGCGACGGAGATGAGCCTATCCACCGCAGACTCTACCTTGCTGAAGATGGCACCATGCAGCTGGTTTTGGGCAGCACGCAAGGCGAGGTCGCTGCCGGCGTTAATCACATCCATCACCGCCTCTGCGCGGGTGAGGTCCATACGCCCGTTTTCAAACGCGCGCCGCGTAAACTCCCCGGGCTCTGCCGGGCGGGCACCGCACTGCAACAGACGCTCCAACACACGCCGCGTTACCAACATGCCACCATGGCAAGAGAACTCTACCACATCTTCTCCCGTGTAGCTGGCAGGCCCCGCAAAATAGGTAGCCACCACCTCATCCAGCACGCGGCCTTGGGCATCCCGCACGTATGCCAGGGTGGCACGCCGCGGCTCTGTCACCTTGCCGGTGCATGCCTGCATGGCGGCACAGGCCTGCGGCCCGCTCATGCGGATGACGGCAATGGCCCCACTACCCGGTGGGGTGGCTATGGCGGCTATGGTATCTACATTCTGCATGTCCGGCCTCATCCTCTCATATTACCCCGCATTTTGCAACTCATTTTTGCGTTTGCCGGCTTCATCTCTCATTTTCCCTTCTGTTTTCATCAATATAACTTGACTTACCTGATATTATTTGTAGAATACAGTAATCTGTTAATACTAATTATCATGAAAAATAATTTGTTAGCTTGTTCCTTTTCGGTAATTATTATTTGTATGGTATTTTTGACCGCTTGCAGCCAAAGCCATATGGAAATAGTTAACTTTTCTAACAATACTCAAACCAAAAAGGCAGTGGCCGTTTTTCAGGCAGACCAGCTCTTTAATGAGCCGGAAACTGAAGCTCAATATAAACCCAACGTTCAAGTAAAAGTAACGGCGCATTATAAAGTGGATGATAAGTGCCGAATAACGCTGCTGCGAGAACCCGAATATGAAATTGTAAAAAATGTGGGAACCATCACGCATCTCAAAGAGGTAAAAACCTTGGATGACCGCTTGTATCATATTTACAATGATATTCATGAAAAAGATCATAAAAAAAGAATTGAAGGTGATTTCCCCTATATCGCATTTTTAGACAGAACGAACCCTGAAGAACAACGAATGTTTGAGTTATTTGAAGGTGCCGCTGTCCATGCCCAAACCTATGGTCTGAAAAATGCAGTCATGGACCAAGGTTTTACGGAATATTTAAAACAATATTTATGGAACTTTATATTCATAGATGTGACTAAGCAGGAAGGTTATACCGATGTTGAATATTTTACAAAAAAATGCTCGGAAGATGCTCCCTTGTATAAACCTGATAACGGTGTTACTTATTGGGATGCTTTTGTAAAATATACAAAAGCAGGTGAAACCGGTTTCAAAAAAGAATACACTAATTTTGAAAAACGAGTTAAAGCAAAATTAAAAGAAAAACTGGTAGAAAAAATAGAAGACAGCATGCCTTGCAACAATATTACTTTTGATGATGTTATGAAAATGGGGGGCGCTGTAAAAGATTACATAACTGTAAATAACAATTGGAAAGCAGTACCCCCTACCACCCCGAAAAAACAAGAAAATAAAAAAACTCAAACTCAAAAATCAAAGAATTACTGCTGGTCATGCCGAGTTCAGGACCCGGGTATGCCCCGCTGTGTTCAACCCTCTTGTCCTAATTACGGGAACCCCCCTTCTATGGCTCGCTGAATCTTCTTCTACTCGCTTAGATGACGAGAAAAAATCAAAACAGCTTGTGCTAATTTGACGCGTAGGCATCATTAGAAACATAACACTTAATCGGAGTTTGTCGGGCAGATACATGCGAACGAAAGTGAGCCGAATTCCTAAGCCCCGTGACAGCGGGGCGGCGGAACCCGGGGTAAGATGAAAATAAAATCGGAGTCCGAGAAGCCTAAGCGTAGCAAAGGCGTCGAGGCCGACAGCACGCCCCGCTCCAGTTTTTGCGTTAGTAAGCTCAGATAAAAACCGTATTATTATTAAACAACAACGCATGATAAAAAATGAATAAACAATACTTATGGGGGATGCTACCCTGCTGTCGGCCTCAGCAGCTGCGCTGCTTCGGGCTCCGAGATTCT
>JAZNGY010000138.1:0-15725 GCA_045576695.1 Akkermansia sp. | reverse complement strand
TATCTGCATGGATAACGCATGGCTGCGGGCAGAGGGATATATCTCGTTTTATCAACTCCTCAAACGCTGATTGGAAACCGCCGTATGCCATAAATGGCACGTACGGTGGTGTGTGAGGGGGCGAAAGCCCCCTACACGATTGATAAAAGGCTATTATTGTTGAGAAATTTTGGCGCGTATGGCTTGCGAGTAACCGGGGGGCGTGTTGGGAGCGGGGTCGTAGCCCAAGTAGCAGCGTTTGCGGAAGGCATCATAACTTTCTCCCGGTAGGGTTTGAACAGCGCCGTGTTCATATAGTACCTTGGCGATATTCCCGTTGTGAATGGGCAAAAAATCGTAATACCACGGCATATTGGGGGCCACAGCGCGGAATGTGCTGATAACGCCGGTAGAGCAATTATCTGCCACGGTGTTGTAGGCCGTGTGGTTAGCTGCGGCTTTTTGTTGCAGGGCAACAAAGTTCAGGAGCATGTCTCTTGCTGTATCGGGGGTGGCTTTAATCGGCATGAGCATGAGATCCTCGTGGCGGTAGTTGGTCCGCAGGCCGTAGAGGTCATCTTCTGTGCCGAAGAGGTAGAGTAAGCCATAGCGCTTGTAGAGCCCGCCTATGGCATTTTGCTCTTCACCCACGGGCAGTCGGGTTTCTGCAGATACCACCAGGTGACGGCCATCTGCAAAGTTGAAGCTCATCATCGTGTGGCACACCGTTTCCATGCCGTCCCAGTGGCAGGGGGCAAAGTCTACGCTTGTAATGGTACGCAGGTCGTATGTTTCGGTACGGTAGCGGGGGGTGTAGTCTGTTGTGCTGCGGTATTCGAAATCGCGGACATTGGTGATGGTGAGCAGGTTGCCGTCTGCACTGAACGAAAACTCGGGGGTTCTGGCCCACGGTGTTTGCCATTGTTCGGGTTGTGGCCCGGGTATGAGCTCAAAGGTAATGATGTTGAGCGCCAGCAGCCCCCACAACCAACGTAGAGTGTGCCCCGGGTACTTCTTTTGCTTAAAATACCAACTACCCCAAGCTGCTGCCAGAATGGCGGTGGGTATCAGACTGATGGGTTGGTATATCCAAAGACCCAGGCTCCAGATAAGGCCTATACTCAGTAAAATAATGCCGATGCTCAATAGGGTTCGGTAGAAGATTTTTTTCATTCGAAACGAATAATCAGGGGTTGCCTTGAGTCGGGTTTGGCTGATAAAGTAGCAGCAGCTTCGCTATCAATCCAGCCGCGCACGCCGGTGAAAGTTTCAACGTAACTCTGGTTGCCACGTGTAGCCAAGAGTCTGACCGGGGTTGATGCCGGCAAATCAATGACCTTTTCAGCAGTGTCGATAGCCGCCGTGCGTGCTGTGGTGGCCTGCGTTATATAGGCCAAATCGTGCGGCGGTGTAGCTGTGAGGTTGGGGATGGTGCGGGTGGTATAATAGATGTAATTCACTATGCACAGAATACTGAACAACAGACTGATGCCCATTGTTGTATTGATGGTGCGCCTGAGTTTGTCTTTCAGCAACAGTTTAAGTGCTATGCAAAACAACAATATGGCAGTGCATACAACCGTGCACAGCCACAGTTGAGGGTAGCTCAGAAAGGTGAATACCTTGTCTGCCCCTTTTGTTTGCGGTAATATGGCTCCTTCCTTTCTTTGTATGAAGGCTAAGTTTGCTTTGGCTTCTTCCAAATCCGGGGTTACTTGGAGGGCGCGGGCATAATAAAGGGCTGCCTCGCCCGGTTTGTCAAGGCGGTATTTACAGTTGCCGATGTTGTACAGTAGTTCTCCGAGGTCGCGTTTTTCGGTGCCTGCTTGTTGTTCTTCTTGCAAAATCTTTAATGCTTTACTGTATTGGCCGCGGTTATAGTATTTCATGGCCAGGTCTTCAGCCGGGCAGATTTGGGTGAATGAGCACAGCAGAACCATTGCCGTGATGATGCATGAAAGGGCTTTGCGCACAGTTTTGAGCATGGTTGTTTTTTCTTCTTTGGTGAGGTGAACGTTGGCCGCAGGGCGGAATACCTCGGTATCTCTTTTGCGCAGAATAGCCCGTAGCTCTTCATTGCTTGCTGCCGTGGGTATATTTTTCTCGATGAAGGCACCGATCCCTTTCAAGAATGCCACAGGCTCTTCTTCGCTTGATAAACGATTAAGTTCTTTATTTTTATAGCGTTTGCCGGAGTTCTCTGCCCAGGCAGAGAATGCATTTTTGCCAATCATCCATAAGATGATACCCAACCCGGGGAGGTAAAGCAAGTACCAGATGCCGCGTGGCAGGGTAATGCCCGCCCCGTTGCCGTTTTCTGTGGCATCCGGCATGAAATGGTAAATGTCTGTTAGCTCTTCTACAGGAACTTTTGCTGCCGGCGGGGGGGTATTGAGGGCAACAACTTGCCCGGTGCCGGAGGTTTCCGTCTCTTTCCACGGCAAACCTATGGGCTGTGTTACGGCTGTGGTGTACTCGCCTTCTTCTTCGCTGAAATAGCTCATGGAGAAAGCCGGTATGCCGCTTACCTCGGCAAGCGGTCTCATTCTGACGGAGAATACAACGGCCTCGACCTCGCCGGAGGGTGTCTTAATGATTTGCTGAGAGGGGGGCAGCATTTTCCAATTTCTGGCGTCTCGTAAGGTAGGGCAGGGCACCAGCTCGAGCATGCCGGTGCCTTTTACGGTGATGTTAATGTTTACCATTTCATTAACCGCCAGTTCTTTGGCATCCGTTGTAGCGCTGAGGTTGAAGCTGCCTGTAAGGCCACAAAAGTCAGCCGGTGGGTCAGGTGGCAACGGCAGGGGGCTATCAAAGGTTAATGCCGGGAGATGAAGCTCAATCTGGCGCTTAGCTTTTGAGTTTACCGTAAATCCCTTGCTGTCGGTTTGGGTGGTATCAAACACGAATTCGCATGGAAGAATGGCGAATACTTGGTGTTGCTCTTGTGCGTTATCTGCGTTTTTGAGTACAAAATCTGTTTCTAAATCCAGAACATACCACTCGTTATCGCGCAGTTTAATTTTTCTGTTTCTGAGCGGCCATTTTTGTTTCAATATATCATTACTGCCTCCCTGAATGTGAGAGTGAAAGTCACCGGCGGTAACCAGTTTGGATATTGTTTTGGGCAAATTGTGAGAAAGGTAGTTAGTGGGTACAAGTATTTTTACGGAGGCATGGATTGTTTTGCCCACATAGCATTGATTCGGCTGGTTGTGCTTCCATATGGTGTAGAATTTAAACTCCGGTATTCCGGCTTCGCTGACCGTTACCGGTTTGAGGTCTCCCGGGTTGTATACCGGAAGGTCCGGTACTTGTACTGTTTCTTTTTGGCCGTTGGATAGCGTTACCACAACGTCTGAGCATTCCACTTTCCCGGAGCGTGAGACCTCTATGTGTTTAAGAATACCCTCAACATGCCCGATGACTTTGTAGTTGTCATCATAAAGCGTTTCTGTGAAGTGGTGGTCCTGAAAAGGGGATTTTCTGGTCATCCCGGCATTTTTCAGTTTAAGGTCAGATACACGGATGATGCCGGTTGGGTCGTTATTATTGTCGTTTATGCGTTGTATAACAAGCACCACTTCTTCACCCGGCAGAGCGAAGTCTGTTGACCATATCGCTTCAATTTTTGCTTGGGCCGTTTGAATGACGGTTGCGAATACGCAAATGATAAATGCAATGATATGTCTCATATTCGAACAAAAGTTGAGAGGTAAAATCAGTAATCTTTATTCGGCTTAATGCGCTGGTTCTTCAGGTCAAAAACACGTTTCGAGTAGCGAGCCTCATCCTCTGCTTCCTCGTCTCGGTTCATATTTAAAAAATCTCTGGCTTGTTGTTTTTTTTGTTGAGCTCTTTTCTCGGCAGAAGGCTGTGGCTTGCGGTCCGACGGTTGCTGATTGTTTTTTTGCTCTTCCTGACGTTTGTCGGAGCTGTTTTGCTGTTGATTTTCAGGCTTTTTTTCTTGCTGAGGCGGTTGAGCTCCCTGCTGTTCTTCCTGTTGGTCGTCCTGCTGTTCTTCCTGTTGGTTGTCCTGCTGTTCTTCCGATTGGTCCTCTTGTTTGTCGTCCTTCCGGTTGTCTTGCTGATTGTCCTGTTTTTCTTCCGATTGGTCGTCCTGTTGGTCGTCCTTTTTATCTTCCTGTTGGTCGTCTTTCGGCGTATCTTGCTGAGGCTGTTCCGGTTGTTGAGCGCGGAGTCTGTTGATTTCTTGTTTGAGTTTGTTTATGAGCTGAGTAACCGCTGCAAGGTTAGTGGCTGCCGGCGTAAATGACGGATTGGCTGCGAGGGCGCTTTGATAATAGCGGCAATCATTTTCAAGTTGAGAGACAATGTCTTGCAGTTGCTCTGCTGAAGGTAGCGGCTGCCTGCGGACTTCTTCCTCTTGATAGAGGACACGCAGCTCCGAGAATGTTTGCTCCATCCTGAGATTGCCTAAACAGTGGAGAGCGGCGGCTTGCATGAGCGGGTCGGCATCCAACAGCGCTTGCGACAGCGCCGCGGCACACTCTTCCGCCTTGCCTTCTGCTTTGTAAATTTGAGCTTGTTTATAGGCTTGAATCGATTCCGGTGCCGGGGCTGCATCTAGCGATTGCGCTGTCAAAAAAAGAGCAACTGTGCTGATAATGCATTTGCTGATATGCATATTTTTAGGCAAACTGCGCCAGCGAGTTGCTGTGAGAATGGAGGTGAGCGTCAGGAAAAATGCTGCCAAGGTGAAAATCTCATACACGTCATTGGGTATTTTGCTGATGGAGCATTTTTCTTCATGGCGGTCAAGTTTTTCAGCTGCAGTTTGGGCGAATGCAATCAAGTCAGTTGTGCCGTTCAGAATAAAGAAGTCGCCCCCGGTTTCTCGTGCCAACATGTTGAGGGTTTCGGGTTGTAATTTGCTGATAACATTCTTACCCTCATGGTCTTGCCACAGTGCGCCTTCTTTGTGGGAGTCCGGTATGGCTGCGCCTTCTGCGGTGCCGATGCCAACCGACATGATGAGCAGGTTTTGTTTGCGCGCTTCTTCTAACAGCGCCGGGTTGAGGTTCATGGTGTCTTCACCGTCAGACAACAGAATCAGCGCATTGGCGCCGTTGGTGCCGTTTTTGCCGAAAGTTTGAAGTGTCGTGCTGAGAACCTTCTCCATGTCAGAGCCTCCGTAGGTTTCCCAATTTCTGTTTACCTGTTTAACGGTTTCATGCAGGGTGTGGTGGTCGTAGGTGAGGGGGATGGCCAGCTCTGTGTCGCCGGAGAAAACAATGAGGCCTATTTTGTCTGTAGGCAATGCGTCTATAAGCTCATGTGCCGCAGAAATGGCGGCTTTCAGTCTTGAGGGGGGCACATCTCCGGTCTCCATAGAGCGAGAAATGTCAATTGCGATGATGATATTTCTGCCGGCAAGGCCGCCCTCCGCATTTTTATAGCCGTTGTAGGGACGCGCCGCCGCTAAGATGCAGCAAGCAAGTGCCAACAAAGCCGTAATGATTGGTACCACAGAGTGCAGGGGGGAGGTTTTGCGTACCAATTCACGGTAGTGAGCTGTTGATACGAGCTTCTCCCAATTACCTCTGCGGTGAACATGCAGCAAGTAGAGCCCCGCTCCCAGTAAGAGCGGAAGCACCAGGGCTATGAGGACGTATGGATACAGAAAACTCATGGTGTCGATTTTATTCTCGAATTACGGTGCCGGCCGGGGGAATATCAGGTTGTGAGTTAAGGTAAGAAGTAAAAATAACCCTGCCAAGCCCATTGTCCAATAATACAGCTCAGAATGAACCTCGAATATTCGCGGATCTGAGTCTGTTTTTTCCAATTGATCGATTTCAGAGAACGCTTCAGCCAAGCTTTGCCCACTTTCTGCACGGTAGTATTGTCCACCGGTTATACGGGCAATTTGTTGAAGCGTTTTTTCATCTATACCATCTTCTTGGTGAGTGTATTCAGATAGCGGGCGGTCTTGGCCGATGCCGATGGTGTAGATGCGAATACCCATATCAGCCGCGTAATGGGCAGCTTCGATGGGGGTAATTTCGCCGGCGTTATTAATGCCGTCAGTTATCAGAATGATGATTTTTGATTTTGTTTCTTTGCGGTCATCCAAACGGGAGGCAGATGATGCAATGGCGGAGCCGATAGCCGTGCGTGGAGCTAAGACGGTACCGGGTACTTCGATCTCGCCATATTTGGTATAGAGTGTTGCCTCAAAATTCTGAACCTTGTAGCGCAGAATATCGTGGTCCATGGTCAATGGGCTGCTTAATTTGGCCTTACCGGCAAAAGCAACCAACCCCAAGCGGTCATTCGGGCGACTGTTAATGAACTCGTTGATAACTTGTTTGGCGCAGATAAGGCGTGTTACATATTTGTTGCCCAAAAACATGTCTTCATTGGCCATGGAACCGGAGAGGTCGCAGGTTATCATGATGTCTACACCGCTGGCAATGGGTTCTTGGCGTATTTCTTTCCACTGCGGTTGCGCCAGTGATAAGATGATGCAGGCCAAGGCCAGGGCCGTTGTCACCGGGCCTATAAAACCGGCTAATGCAGATGGGGCAGGCAGCTGGTCTGCAATAAAACGTATGCCCGGGTGGCGTATTGCCTCTGCCGTGCCGTGCCGGCGCCGTAATAAAAACAGTGCGGGCAGCAGTGCCAATGCCCATAACCATGCAGGTTGAGCAAATAAAAACTCGCGGTTTTCAATTACGGAGGTTGCCGCAGCAGTGGTGCTGTTGGAGAGGATGGGCATCATGATTGTTTTTTGACTTTTGCAAGCGCTTGGTTTTCTGCTGCTTCTCTTTGCCGGGCTTCTTGAATGAGCAGAATTGTTTGCTCTGTTTCCGTTATCAGTGCTGCAATCAGCTCTGTATTCTCTTCTTGTATGCCGGTGTATTTGAGCTCTGCTGATTTTTCCAGAAGCGTGCGTACGCTGTATTGGCATTCTGCCGGTATACTGGCGAGGGCATCCAAGCGTTGGCTGAACTCTTCGTGCGTTTCATACAATGCGGGGTCTTGCATCTTCCCCGTAAGGTACTCTCGCAATATCAGTGAAAGCTCTAAGCTGCACGTGCGTGTGTCGGGGTGCCGATTGCGCAGCTCGCTGAGCTTTTGCATGGCGATTTCTTCTGCGGTCGGCCCTTGGGGGCGGTTGCGTTTGGCGCGTTGAATAAAGTATGCCGCCAGCGTCACAGCCAGCAGTACGCCGATGATGCCCCCCCAGAGCAGCCATGCGGAGATGCCGGTGGGCTCTAAGGCCTCTGCAGGTGGCCCATCCTCCAGCACGGGGATGCTTTTCAAAAGGTCATCCGGCATGAACGCGGGTAGGGAGGTTGTGGTGTCTTGTGGTGCCATGGCTGGGTCTTAGTGGGCAAAATGGCTGCTTCTGCCGGTGAATAGAGAACGCAGGGCCGGTATGAAATCCTCATCTGTTCTCAGGTCTTTCATGCTGATACCCAGTTGATTGAAGTCGCTTTCCCACTGGGCGCGGTGTGCGGTCATGGCTTTTGCGTATGCCGTGCGTATGGCGGGGGAGCTCATGTGCACGTGGTAGGGGGTGCCGCTTTCGGGGTCTTGTATACATACAGAGCCTGCGTCTTCCGGCAGCTCCAGTTCCATGGCATCTGCTATGCGTAAGGGGATAAGCTCGTGCTTGAAGTTGAGCTTACCGATGGATTGCTTGTCTGTGGGCATCAAGAAATCACTAATCAGAAAGCACATGGTGCGTTTGCGTTGCGTGCGCAGAATTTCTGCGGATACTTCATTTATGCTTGCGTCATCCCCGTTGTTGCGCGGGGTGATAATTTCGCGGATGATGCGCAAAAACTGCTTCATGCCCTTAGCCGGCGGCAGGTAAAATGCGGGGTGGCAGCCAAACAGCAACAACCCCACATTGTCATTGTTGCGGGCTGCGCTGTATGCCAATACTGCTGCAACCAGTGCGGCGTATTCCTGTTTCGAGTATGGGCTTACGGCACTTGCATATTGCATAGAGGCGCTGGTATCTACCGCCAGCAGCAATACCTGCTCTCGTTCTTCGTGAAATCTGCGCACGTAGGGGGAGCCGGTGCGGGCCGTTACCTTCCAGTCAATGAAGCGAGGCTCATCGCCGGGTTGGTATTCTCGGTAGTCATCAAACTCTAAGCCTTGCCCGCGAAAGCTGGCGCGGTATTGTCCGGCGAGGGTGGCAGTAGTCAGGCGGCGCGCCGTTATTTCAATGTGGCGCACCTTCTGCATGATTTCCTGCGTTCTGTCTGTGGCTGACATTTGTTTGTTTCAGCTTATCACGGTACGGGAACCTTGGCGAGAATACCGGTTATGATGTTGTCGCTGGTTATGTTTGCTGCCTCTGCCTCGTATGAAAGCAGGATGCGGTGGCGCAGGATATCATGTGCCAGGTCTTTTACATCTTGCGGGGTAACGTAAGAGCGTTGGCGTGTGAAAGCAAGGGCTTTTGCTGCCAATGCTATGCTGATGGTAGCACGGGGCGATGCACCGGACCTGACCATGCCGGCCAAATGGCTGTCTACCTGGCCGGGATTACGCGTGGCTCGCACCAAGTCTACAATGTAGCTTTCTATGGCGGGGTCAATAAAGATTTTGTCCATCAGGGCGCGAGAGGCCTCTATGGTTTGAACCGAGACAACCGGGGTTGTTTGCGGTGTGGCCGTTGTACGGCTCATCATGCTCAATATCTGTAACTCTTCGTCTCGCTCGGGGTAATCTACTATCACCTTAAAGAGGAAACGGTCTAACTGTGCTTCCGGAAGCTGGTATGTGCCCTCTTGCTCGATGGGGTTTTGGGTGGCCAATACCAAGAACGGCGAGGGAAGCGGATAGCTGGTTTCGCCCAGTGTTACCTGGCGCTCTTGCATGGCCTCAAGCAAGGCACTTTGTACTTTGGCCGGCGCGCGGTTAATCTCGTCTGCTAATATCAGGTTGGAGAATACAGGCCCCTTTTTGGCGCTGAATTGTCGCGTCTCGGGGTTGTATATCATGGTGCCCAGCAAGTCTGCCGGCAGTAGGTCCGGGGTGAACTGTATGCGAGAGAATGCTGCGTGCATGGTGCCTGCCAATGCTTTTACTGAGAGTGTTTTGGCAAGACCGGGTACGCCCTCAAGTAGCACGTGACCCTTGCATAAAAGGCTCAAAATGAGGCGGTTTACCAGTTTTTGCTGGCCTACCAGCACCCGTGACATTTCCATCTTTACGGCATTGACCCATTCGGAGAGATGCGCGATTTGGTTGTTAAATTCCTGAGTGTTCATCTTTGTCTCTGGTGGTAGGGTAGCATATTTTCTGCGGTAGTACAAGCTCTATGTGCGTATGCTCGCTTATGTTGCACGTTTCGTTCTTTTTTCGAGTTGTTAATTGCTTAAATAGTGACTTTTTACCCCGTAAGAAAAGTTTTTTCGCTAAAAATGAGAGGTTTTACTTGACGTGATATAAAAAATGAGTATAATGTCGCTCCGCTAAACATTAACCGCACTAAAATCTTATGTCCAGAATTTGCAATATCACGTTTGCTATGCCGCACAAAGGCCGCCGCATTCATCGCTCCGGTCTTGCCAAGAAGAAGGGCGGTATCGGCCGTCACGTTACTAAAGTTGTCAACCGTACCGTTTATCCGAACCTTCAAGAGAAGCGTGTATGGGTTCCTGAGCTGAATGGTGGCCGCGGTGGCTATATTCGCATGAAGCTTTCCTGCAAGGCTTTGCGCACTATCTCCAAGAACGGTGCCTACAACACGCTCAAGAAAGCAGGTATCCTTTACTGATTTTTCTGTACTTTTTTTGAACGGAGCGGCATCGCCGGTTGTCTCTCTTATCGAGTAAAAATCGCGAGTGCCGCGGGGCTGTTCCGCCACGAACCGCGCGCATGTTCGCTAAGAGTACTACCAATGCATTTTATTGCACTTACCTTTTACGAAAATGACATCACAACAAACTAAAATCGCGCTTCGTATTAACGATGACAATATCAACCACCACCTGTGGAATAACCGTGGGGTGTGGTGGTGTCACGTTACAGTCCACAAGCCTGACGCTACAGCCGAACGTCTGCGCTTCTCTCTGCGTACCAGGGACATAGAGAAAGCTCGCACGCTTCGCGATCGTATCTTTGCGGATATTCAGCGACACTTCGGTATTGCCACCTGAGGGTAGTCAGCAGCAAGTGCTGAGCTTTAAGGCTTGAAGCACAAATGAAAATGAGAGCCGCGCCTGAGTCAAATCGGGCGCGGCTCTCTGCTTGATGAAAAGCAGGGCAATAAAATCAGCGAATACGTTTGCTGATGAAGTAGCGGGGGCGCTTCTTGGTTTCCATGTACATCTTACCGATGTATTCGCCCACAACGCCTAAGCTGACCATGAGCAAGCCCCCCAAGAACCAGAGGCTGCAAGTAAGGGTAGCCCAGCCGTTGGGGGTACCGATGCGGAAGTAATCAACCACAACCCAGGCAACCATGAAGAGGCTTATGAAAAAGATAATTAAGCCTAAGTAGGCAATAAGGCGCAGCGGGGCAACGGAGAATGAGGTGATGGCGTTGATGCTGAGCCCCAGCAGGCGGCCCATACTCATCTTGCTTTCTCCCTGTTCTCGCTCGAGAACATCGAAATAAACGGGAGCTTGGCGGAAACCGGTATGGCGCAGCAGGGCGCGGAACATCATGTTGCTTTCCCCGTATTCGCTGAGTGCCTCAAGCACTTGTTTGGTCATCAGACTGTAGTCTGAATGCCCCTTGAGCACGGGAGACCCCAGTATGCCCATAACCCCGTAGAACAATTTAGCCGTAATTTTGCGGATGAATGGTTCTTTACCGCGCGTGCGCTTCAAGCCATACAACAGCTCGTACCCCTCTGCGCGTTTATCGAGGAAGGAGTCAATGGCACTGATGTCGTGTTGCAAATCGGCATCCATGCAGATGATGATGTCTGCCAATTCTTTACCCTCCATCAAGCCGGCAAAAAGGGCATATTCTTTGCCGCGATTGCCGGCCAGAGCAGAGGCTTTGAGGCGGGGGTACTCGGCGTGCAGCTCTTCGATGAGGTCCCACGTGTTATCGCGGGAGCCATCATCTGCCAAGAGCATGCAGCTGTCTTCCTTGATTCGCCCTGCTTTGATAAGGCTTTCCAGCTTTTCATTTACGGTATGAACCGTTGTGCGTATGCCTGCCGACTCATTGTAGCAGGGCATGACGATGCAAAGTGTCTCAAGGCGGGCGGATTTCATCGCAATTGCTTATTTCGATACATTGAAGCGGAACTCAACTACGTCTCCATCTTGCATGACGTAGTCTTTGCCTTCGATACGCAGCTTTGCTTGTTCTTTGGCCTTTGCCATAGACCCGCAGGCTACCAAATCATCATAGGCTACTACTTGTGCGGCAATGAAGCCGCGCTCAAAGTCTGTATGAATAACACCGGCTGCTTGGGGAGCCTTGTCGCCGGCTTTGATGGTCCAGGCTTTGGTTTCTTTTACGCCGGTGGTCAGGTAGGTGCGAAGCCCCAGCAGGTGGTAAACGGCACGTATCAAATCGCTCACGCCGGAATCTTCTACACCCAAGTCATTCAGGAAGAGGAGTGCTTCATCTTTCGGCAGCTCGGAAAGCTCTTCTTCAATGCGGGCAGAAATGACAATGGCCTCAGCATTGTGGTGCTCTGCCACGTATTTGCGCACGGCGGACACGTAGGGGTGGGCATCCGGGTTCTTGACTGCCTCTGCCAGCTCATCCTCGTTGACGTTGCAGGCGAAAATGCTCTTCTTGTCGGACAACAGGAAGAAGCTGCGCAGCAATTTGCGCTCGTCATCACTCAGCTCCAAGGTGATGGCGGGGTTGCCTGCATCCAAATGCGGTAACAGTTTTTCGATGAGGGCAAGCTCATCTTTTGCTTCTTTGTCGCCGCTGCGGGCCTTTTTGATACGGCTTTCTTTGCGCTTTTCCATGGCGGCAATATCTGCTAATATCAACTCTGCGTTGATAATCTCAATATCGCGCACGGGGTCTACGGAGCCGAGCTCGTGGATGATGTCATCGTTCTCAAAGCAACGTACCACCTGAACAATGGCATCTGTCTCGCGAATGTTGGAGAGGAACTTGTTGCCCAAGCCTGCGCCTTCTGCGGCGCCTTTCACCAAGCCGGCAATGTCTACAAACTCGATGGCGGCAGGTACAATCTTTTGCGATTTACTCATTTCGGCCAGTACATGCAAACGCTCATCCGGTACTTCTACCATGCCCACGTTCGGGTCTATGGTGCAGAACGGATAATTGGCCGCTTCTGCTTTGCGGGAGCGAGTTACTGCGTTGAAGAGAGTCGATTTGCCAACATTGGGAAGTCCTACGATACCTGCCTGTAACATAACGGGAGCTATTATACCTTAAATTAAAGCATTTGAAAAGTCCGAATTACGTCGGATTTTGAAAAATTGCGTATCATTTGCTTGTTTTGCGGCGCTTGTTTGCCCCTTCTCAAACATTTTTTTCGCACCTCTTGCATGCCGGGTGGCTTTTTTATAGATGAGAAAAAACGGCAATAGAGGGGGTAATGCTCTATGCCACTCAAACTTTGCTTGACTCTTGCGCAGTAAGCTGCTATAAAATCGGTATGCTGAATATGAAAATAATTGCAACCTTTTTCGTGGGCTGTATGCTGGTGGCGCCCGCCTTTGCCGCAGAATATACTATGGAGCTGACGGTGGGGCAAAGTAAGTCCATCAATTTTGCGGGTAATCCCACAACCGGGTACATGTGGAGTGTGGCAGAGGCACCCGATGCCGTGCAGGTGGAGGTGAATATTTATGCCGCAGGGAGCGAGCCCCGCATGGTGGGGTGTCCGCGGCAAATTGTTGTTACCGTAACGGGGGTAAAACCGGGGCAGGGTGTTATAAAATTAGTCTATGCCCGCCCGTGGGAAAAAGATAAAGCACCCTTGGAAACTCATCATATCAACGTTAACGTCAAATAAATACATACCATGGGATTATTACAAAATCTTGCAGCCATCGCCATTCGAAACAAAATTGTAGGTGCATTGAGAGACGCTTGCCCGGCAGATCTTAAGGGTACACTGGAAACCCTGTTGGCCGATAAAGCCGCCATCAATGCCATACAGGGCTTGGTGGGTGCTAATCTTAAAACACCGTCCGGCATCAACGCCGCTGCTATTTTACAGCTTGAGATGCCGCAGCAGAGCAAAGACCTGTTGGTTGCAACCCCGGCTTTGGTAGATTACCTTGTACGGACCGCAGTCAGCAAGCTCTCTTAAGTTTTATCTGCATATTTTTTTCAGGAGCCCCGGCGAATGGTGTTGGGGCTCCTGTTGTATTATACGGGCACCGGTGATTTTGTTAGTTAGATTGGCCTTGAAAATCGTTGCAGAATGTGCTAGTCTTGCCACATGCGAATGCAGAATATATGGGGCATGATGTTGTTGCTGCTGGCGTCAATGTTTTGTCTTTCCGGTTGTAAAGATGAGTCTGCGCCAGAGCTTGTTATGGCTACGGATGCTACATTCCCGCCATACGAATATTACAAGGGCGAGGAAATCGTTGGGATAGATGTTGATGTGGTGGCTGAAATTGCTCGCCGCCATGGTATGACTGCGCGGGTGGAAAACATGAAGTTTGAGTCCGTCATCGCGGCGGTGCAGTCCGGTAAGGTTAGTTTGGCGGCGGCGGGAATCACCGTTTCTGAAGACCGTAAAAAACAGGTTAATTTTACCCGCCCGTATGCATCCGCAAAACAGGTGATTATTGTGCCGGTGCAATCTGATATTGCGGAGGCATCTCAACTGGCAGGTAAGAAAATCGGCGTGCAATCCGGGACAACGGGAGATTTGTATGTGGCCAAAAATATACAAGAACCGGAGCGCTTTGCCAATGGCGCCGTGGCTGTGGCAGCTCTGCTGGCCGGGCAGGTAGATGCTGTGGTGCTTGATAATTTACCGGCTGAAAAACACGTGGCGCGCAATGCTGAGCTCAAGATATTGCCCACGCCCCTTACGTCTGAAGAATATGCCATTGCGGTTAATAAAAATGAACCGGAGCTTTTGGCCGGGCTCAATGCCACCCTTAACGAGATGGAAAAGGATGGCACGCTTGCTCGCATTGCCGACTCCTATCTCAGCGGCGCAGAGGCAGAGGTTGCAGATGAGGAGCCTGCGGCAGAGCAGGGGATGTGGGGCTCTTTCCATAATAACTTTATCAAAGACAAACGCTGGAAATACTTGGTGGATGGTTTGATTGTGACGATTGAAATCTCCGCCGCAGCAGCTGTTATCGGTATTATTCTCGGTGGGCTCATCGGTATTATACGCAGTACGGCAGATCAAACCGGGCGTTTCCGTGTGCTTAACTGGGTGTGCCGCTTTTACCTTACCGTGGTGCGTGGTACTCCCGTGGTGGTGCAGTTGTTGATTATTTATTTCGTTATTTTCGGGTCGGTAGAGGTCAGTAAAGTGCTGGTTGCCATTGTGGCATTCGGGCTTAACTCCGCCGCCTATGTAGCAGAGATTATACGCTCCGGTATCATGGCGGTAGATAAAGGGCAGATGGAGGCCGGGCGTAGCCTCGGTTTGGGATACGGTTTTACCATGCGCTCCATCATCATGCCCCAAGCCTTTAAGAATGTGCTCCCTGCCTTGGGTAATGAGTTTATCGTGCTGCTCAAAGAAACCAGTGTTTGCGGTTATATTGCGCTGGTAGACCTGACGAAAGGCGGTGATATTATCTTGAGCCAAACGTATGATGCATTCTTGCCCTTGTTGGCCGTGGCTCTCATTTATTTATCGATGGTGGTGGCCCTTAGCTACTTATTGAAAAAACTCGAAAAACGATTGCAGAAAAATGAACGATAAGCCCATTATAGAACTGCGGGATTTGGTGAAAACGTTTTCCGGGCATAAGGTGATAGATGGCGTATCTCTTGCTGTGAAACCCGGGGAGGTTGTCTTTTTGGTCGGCCCCTCCGGCGCCGGTAAAAGCACCGTGTTGCGCTGTATGAACTTCCTGGAAATACCGGATGGCGGGCAGGTCCTCTTTCATGGGATAGAGCCCTCTCATTCAGAAAAAGCGCTGAACTCGTACCGCGCACGCGTGGGGATGGTGTTTCAGCATTTTAACTTGTTTCCGCACCTCAATATCTTGCAAAATATAACGCTGGCCCCGGTGAAAGCCGGTATCATGACTGCAGAACAAGCAAAAACCCGCGCCCGCCAATTGTTGGAGCGAATCGGCCTTGCTGATAAGGCCATGGCATACCCCGCCCAGCTTTCCGGTGGGCAAAAGCAACGCGTTGCCATTGTGAGAGCTTTAGCCATGGAGCCCGAGCTGCTCTTGTTTGATGAGCCTACCTCTGCGCTCGACCCCGAAATGGTGGGTGAGGTGCAGTCGCTCATGCGAGATTTGGCACAAGACGGCATGACCATGATTGTGGTCTCTCACGATGTGGGCTTTGCTTGCGAGTTGGCGGACCGCATCATCTTTTTAGATAAAGGCCGAGTGCTGGAAGATGATACCCCTGCAGAGTTGCGCGCCTCTGCCAATGACCGTATCAAAGAATTCCTTTTCGTGCGCCATATCTCGTGATTCTTTGGCCGTAGCCTTATTCGGCACCCGCGTATTGCCTCAAAAAAAACAGTCACCGAAAAGTGGATGCCTCAAAATTGCGGTCACCGAAATTCTAGCGGATAATTGACTAAAAAACAAGGCAAATCCACCATTTTTCTGCCCAAAAATGACAGCGAGCGTAGCGAGTC
>JAZNGY010000137.1:0-9285 GCA_045576695.1 Akkermansia sp. | reverse complement strand
ATAAAGGAAAAATAGCGCGAAAATAGGTCAATTTTATCCACAATTCCCCAAATAAACCGAAAAATTGTTGCACCGAGCTCAAAATAATGCTATTCTGAGCTCAGTTAAATAAATATCACTACTAATTAGAAGTTCCCTTATGTTATGTAAAGAAAAAGTTTTGTTTTTTTTAAGTAAATAAGGATTCTCGGATGAATCCGAGAATCCTCATGAAAAATATGTTTGGCGTTTTACGCCTCAATGGGGCATTGTTCTTTAATTGCCTTGGCGCAGTCGTAAATCAGGTTGGGACCTTTGTAGACAAAACCGGTGTATAATTGCACGAGGGAGGCCCCCAGTTGAATCTTCTTGACGGCATCTTCTGCGGTTGTAATACCACCTACGCCGATAATGGGGATGGCCCCCTTAAGCTCTTTGGCAAAGGCCTCAAGGGTTTCGTTGGCGCGGTTGTAGAGGGGCTTGCCGGACATGCCACCGCTTTGCGCTGCTGCCGGGTGATTTTCCACACCTATGCGGGTTGTGGTGGTGTTAGAGCAGATGAGCCCATCTAACTGGCTGTCCAAGAATACTTGAGACAGTTCCTTAATCTGAGATTCCTCCATGTCCGGGGATACCTTCATGACAATAGGCACGTAGCGCCCGGTGTCATTGCTCAAGTTTGTTTGCTCACTCTTGAGCAGTGCCAACAACTCTGCTGCGGGTGCAGCCTTTGCCAAGTTGCAGAGGTTCGGCACATTGGGGCACGAGAAGTTAATGGCAATGTAATCTGCCACCGGCCAAGCCTCGCGCATGCAGGCCAAGTAATCTTTGCTGGCCTCTTCATTGGGCGTTACTTTGTTTTTGCTGATGTTGACACCCAGAATACCGTTGAATCTCTTGGTCTCGCGTATGTTTTCCACACCCTTATCAATACCGGGGTTGTTGATGCCCATGTGGTTGATAATAGCTTGCTGCGGAATGCAGCGGAAGCAACGTGGCTTGGGGTTGCCGGGTTGTGGGCGTGGCGTGAGGGTGCCTACCTCCACAAATCCGAAGCCCAATTTGCCGAATGCCGCTATGGTGTTGGCTTGTTTGTCCATGCCGGCGGCAAGCCCTACGCGGTTCGGGAACTTGAGCCCCATTACCGTAACGGGGTCTTCAATTTTGCGAGGCGCAATTAATGAGAGTAAACGCAATTTCTCTGCCGTGCGAAGCCCGGCGAGCGTCAGCTCGTGAGCCGTTTCGGGGGAGAAACGGAAGAGAATACTTTTAGCGAGGTTATATAAGAACGGGGACACTGTTGAATGAGCCACCTGCCGTGTAATGGCGGTGTGTGGCGAGGGGGTTACATGTTGAAATTGACTTTATAATTTTCCATAAACCAGCGGCTGAAAATCGGGGCAGCTTCTTCGTAATCCCAAACGGGAGAATAGGCTAATTCTGCTTCCATTTTGCCGGTGTCTGCATACATCTCCACATTTTCGCCTTTGGTCAGCGGTGAGTCAGGGCTTGTCTCAATGATGGCGGGTTTACCCATGGCGCGTTCAATGGCTTGTACGAATGAAAGCATTGACACGGGTTTGGAGCGCCCGAGGTTGTACAACGAATACGGGGCACCGTGTATATTGGCAGGGGTCATGGTAAGTGCCATCATCATGCCGTCTATAATGTCATCTACGTAGGTGAAGTCTCGCACCAAATGCCCATTGTTTAAAATGGTAATGGGCGTGCCGTCTGCTATGGATTTAGCTATCATCATAGGCTTGGAGTCGGGCCGCCCCCATGGGCCGTATGCCGTGAAAAGACGGAATACGGTGGTCGGTAATCGGTAAGCGCTGGCATACGTGTAGCAAAGCAGCTCTGCAGCGCGTTTAGAAGCTGCATACATGCTCATGGGGGTGTCTACATCGTCATTCTCTTTAAGCGGAGAGTTTGCGTGTGCACCGTGTACAACGTAGCTGGACGAGAACATGAAATGCTTAACCCCTGAAACGTGTGCTGCATCGAGCATATTTTGAGTTCCTTTTGTGTTGACATCAAAATACGCTGTGGGATTTTTGATGGATGGCTTTGAGCCTGCGAGCGCGGCCAAGTGAACAATGCAGTCGAATTGTTCTTGCATGCAGAGGTTGAGTAGGGAGTCTCTATCTGCAATATCCATGACAATAAAGCTGAAATTACCTGAGTTGCTGAGCTGGGGCTCATTTCTGGTAAGTGCCGCAATATCGATGCCGAGGAGGGAGAGTCTTGCAAACTTGATGGCATGAGTTGTGCTGTCACAAAGGTTATCTATCCCCACAACCATGTGCCCATCATTAATGAGCCTGTTGACTGTATGGTAACCGATGAATCCGGCAGCTCCGGTAACGAGAATTTTCATATCCTAATGAGAAATGGTTGACAAGAAGTTGTTGTGTTGCTTCTGTATACGCGTTTATTCTACCACTTTTGGGGGTGAATGCAATCCTTTTATCTGATTTTTATTCGATTTCAACAGTCTGTTTGACATAGCCGATGGCATTACATCCAAATTCAACAACATCTCCCGGTTTCAGGTATTGAGGCGGGGTCATACCCATGCCGACTCCTCCCGGGGTGCCGGTAGAGATGATGTCTCCTGCATTGAGTGTCATATATTGAGATACATATGCCACCAGTTCTGCTACGGGCATTACAAGTTCTGCCGTGCTGGCTTTTTGTCTCAATTCTCCATTTACCCTGAGCTCCAGCGTTAAGGCATCGGGATTGGGAATTTCGTCTTTTGATACCAAAATGGGGCCGAAAGGCGCGAAGGTGTCGTAGCTTTTGCCTTTGGTCCATTGCCCGCCGTGTTCAAGCTGGTATGAGCGCTCCGAGTAATCACACATCAGTGTGTAACCCAGTATCGCTTTACGGGCTTCTTGAGGGGTGGCGCGGTGCAGGGTATCGCCCAACACTACGGCTAACTCCACCTCGTAATCCAATTTCTCGGCACCCACCGGGTTGAGTACGTAGGAGAGGTCGGAGCTGATGGCTGATGTTGATTTGAGGAAGATAGACGGCTCCCCGAGTTCTTCGCCGCTGAACTCTTTGGCATGCTCTGCATAGCATTTACCCAAGCAGGCTATGGTACACGGTTGCACGTGAAGAGCGCTCGAAACCACCAGCCCCTCCATATCTACCACCACGCCATCGGGGGCTCCCTTTGATATCCAGGTCTCTATTTCTTTGCGCAGCTTTTTGCCATCCGGTTGCAAGGCTGCCCAAATTTGTTCATCTTGCCCGGTTACATCTATATAGGCGTTACGCTTGGGTACCCACAAACCTATAACGCTTTCTCCGTCTTCGTCTACGTAGTATTGCAGTCTCATAATTTGCGTGCGTGGTGTTTCAGTATTAATCCCAGTCGTCGATATTATCGGGAATATCCAAGATATGCTGTGGTGTCTCTTGAGGTTGATTGTTCTTCTTTTTCGGTTTCTCTTCCACCTCTTCTACAACCGGTTCTTCCTCTTCAACCGTAGGTGTTTCTACGGGGGAATCCGTGGGCATCACAGATTCCGGGGCGTTCGGAATAACGGTGGGTACTTCCGGCTCTGTGGTTTCCTCTGTCTCCGGTTTTTCTTCGGGCTGTGCTATATTGCGGTACAAAAAGACGCGGTCACCCTTCATCAGATTGCCCGAACGAACCTCTGCCGCTATGATGCGATTACGGGTAGGCTGGTCAGAGGTTACCATGATGTTGCCGATGCGTGTGTTTGACCCGTCTGATGGGTGGGTAATAAGAACCGTACCCGGCCCGGGAAGCGGCCCGATAATGCGCAGCAGCACAAATCCCTGTTCGGGGTACACTTGGTGTACCGTGCCTAAATAAAGCGGCGGTACTACATTTTCTTCTTGCTCGGCGGGGTCGGTGCTATGCTTTTGTTGTTGCCATTGGCAAGCGGTAAGCATAACCGATACAAGAACAGCGGCTGTTGCAATCCTTTTCATTTCGTCAACAGCCTACACCATAAATGGGGGTAAAGTCAAGCTTCTTCTCTTGGCGCGGGATTTGCTGCTTGATTTTTCGCGCTCATTGCGGTATAACTCAACTCATGGAAAACGATGCCGCTATCTCATACGAAATTGACCGCGATTCTCTAACTGCTGCCATTGTAGAGCTTAACTCCATGTCACCGGCAGATGGCGTTATCATGACTCGCAAAGGCGAGGTGCGCACCGGCTATGTTACAGATGAGGATTTTCTGTGTATGTTGATACCTGCCGGGGTGTTGGCTCGTCGTCTTACGGCTGATGGCTTGTCCTCGTACACCGGCAAGGAGCTGAAAAAATGGGCAGGTGAGTATGAGCTTGAACCATTGCAACAGAAAGTAACAGAAGCCTTAGCTCGGGGATGAAGCAGTGTTTTATTGTGTTGATGATGAGTTTGTTGCTGTTGCTGCATGCCGGCGCAAACTCCGAGCCTGCATTGCCTGTCGGCCCCGGTAAACAGGTCGCGGTTTTTGTGGCGCTTTGCGATAATGAACACCAGGGAATAGCCCCGGTGCCCGCCAAAATAGGTAAAGGTGATGACCCCGCCAACAATTTGTATTGGGGGTGTAGCGATGCTTTGCCTAAGGTGATGCGTGCCGCTAAGGATTGGGGCCGCCCTGTGCATTACTGTGATTATCAACAAAAAAAGGCTGCTGTCATTGATACGATTGTGTGTACCCGTGCAGATAAAGCTGCAACGGTATATGCCTTTGCGTATCGTGGTGATTGCATTGTTGATTGCATGCAAGATTTTGAAGATGCACTTGCCTCCGGCTCCTATGATATGGTGGCATATATCGGCCACAATGGTTTAATGGATGTTGATTTGCCTGAGCCGGCCCCCGCTCAGGGTAATGCCGATGCCGTGGTGTTATGCTGCATGAGTGATGAGTGGTTTGCCGACAGAGTACGCACGCTCGGATGTTGCCCGGTACTCATGACCCGCCAATTTATGTACCCTGCCGGAAAAGTGCTGACGGAGGTGTTGGCAGTTTGGCTTAAAAAGCCCCGCGATAAGGAGGCTATTCGTGCAGCTGCGGCTAAGACATACGCTGCTAATCAGGGGATTAGCGTTAAGTCCGCAGCCGGGGTGTTTGTTGCCCCCTGTCAATAAGAGCTTTTCTTTTGGTTGATTACGAAAAATCCCCATCGGTTGATGAACCCGATGGGGAAAATGTTAATGTGGCAATGGCCTTCTCAGCTCCCTGCCTGTTCTGCCATAGCTTGGTCAATCAAGGCCTTGATTTCCTCTGCCTGCTTCTTGAGGGCAAGCATTTCTTTCATGGCATCCGGCAACTTGCGGATGGCTGCAAATTGCTTGGCCGCATCTTTATAGGGAGATGCGGGGGCACCCCAGTATACTTGGCCACCCTCCAGAGATGACATAACACCCGTGCGGGCAGCCAGTACTGCTTTATCACCCACGCTGATGTGACCGGCAATGCCTACCTGAGCTGCTACCGTTACATAGTTGCCCAGCTTAGAGCTGCCGGCAATACCGCTTTGAGAGACGATAACCGTGTGTTTGCCCACCACTACATTGTGGCCAATCTGCACAAGGTTATCAATCTTACAGCCCTCGCCGATGATGGTGCGACCAAAACGTGCGCGGTCAATGGTTGTGTTAGCGCCAATGTCTACACAATCACCGATTTCCACAATGCCTACCTGGTCTACCGTGTCATAGCGACCGGTCTCGTTGTTGAGCAGAAACCCGAAACCATCTGAGCCGATGACGGCGCCGGGTTGAATGACTACTTTGTTGCCGAGAATGCAGCGCTCTCGCACCACTACTCGGGCGTAAAGCTTGCAGTCTTTACCCAATACGGCTGATTTGCCGATGACGCAACCGGGGCCGATATCGCTGCCATCGCCAATTTCTGCGCCGTCTTCAATGATGGCACCGGCGCATACTCGCACTTTATCGGGGTTCAGCTTTGCCGTGGGGGCAATGATTGCGCTCGGGGCTATGCCCGGCTCAAAATCGTTTGCTGCTTTCATGAAGTGCTCCACCATGGCATTGAATGCCAATGACGGATTCTCTACCTCGATGAATGCTACACCCTCCGGGTACTCGGGAAGTGCAGGGGGTACCAGTACAATGCCGGCTTTCGTTGCAAGAAAGTCTTTGTAGTATTTCTCGTTGCCCAAGAAGGAAATCTCACTCGGTGTGGCCTCCGCCAAAGTAGCAACTCCGGAGACCGTAGTCTCCGGAGCACCGCTGAGAATTTTTCCTCCGGTGAGCGCGAGAACTTCAGAGAGAGTGAGGTTCATAAGCGACTCGGTGAGAAGGTGTGTTAATTTAATATCTTACTTGGGCAGATTAATGCCGGCTTTGCGCAGCTCTGCATCGGCATCGAAACCGGCAGGTGCATCGGCATTAACCTTCTTAATCATAAGCGGGGTGATATCGTATGCCGTATTCACATAGGGGAATACTTTTGTACGAGTAGAAGCATTGGCGGAGCTGGAATCAATTACCAAATCGTAACCGGCGCGGGTTGCTTCCTCTTGGATGCACTTCTGTACATCGCTGAAGAGTACATGAATGTCGCGGGCGTAGAGTTCCTGGAATGCTCTCTGTCTTGTTTCTACGTATTGCTTAAGCTCCTCTTGCTTGGCAAGAATTTCAGCCTTCTTAGCCTCAAGCTTTTTACGCAGCTCTGCGTTTTCTTTTTCGGAGCGGGAAGGATCGTGCTGAGCGCGCATGGTCTCAAACTCTTGAGCGAGCTTAGCAATCTCGTCTTGGCGCTTCTTGACTTCTTTTTGAATCTCCTCCATGGCTGCCTTGAGACGCTCTTCCGTATCAAAACGCTTGTAGTACTTGGTGTACACAAGGTTGACATCAACGGAGGCTAATTTGAGATCGGCTTGTACGGGAGAAGCCAAAGCGGCCAAGGTTACTGCGGCGGTCGTAATAATGGGCAACTTCATAATCGTAAAATGAGGTCTATTGACGCTATAATTATACGCAATGATTGGCGTTAGTCAAGCTTGTGTTATGACAACTCGAAAAAATGACATAAAATTATAATGATGCGAACAGACTTGCCGATATCGTTTTTTTATGGTAGGCTGTATGCATGGCTGAATTAATTATGCTGGGCACGGGAAATGCTGCGGTAACGCGCTGTTATAATACCTGTTTTGCTTTGAACAACAACGATGAGATTTTTTTAGTGGATGCCGGTGGCGGAAACGGCATTTTGCAGCAACTGGAAACGGCAGGTATTACCCTGCAAAGTATTCATCACATTTTTGTGACGCACACGCACACGGACCATATACTTGGTGTGGTGTGGGTGGTGCGAATGATTGCACAGAGCATGAATGCCGGTAAATATGAGGGCGTGTTGCATGTGTATGGGCATGCAGAAGCCATGCGCGTGTTAGAACTCATATGCCGCAGTACATTGCCGGGGAAGGTTTGCGCCCATTTCGGTAAAGATATTATCTTCTCTCCCCTGGAAGACCACGCCTCTTTTTGTGCTGCGGGTATGAGCGGCCACGCGTTTGATATTGGTTCTACCAAAGCTCAACAGTTCGGCTTTTCTTTGATCTTGTCCTGCGGCAAAAGATTTACTTGTTTGGGGGATGAACCCTACAATGAAAGAGCGCGCGTGTACGCCGAGGGGGCTGATTGGTTGTTGTGCGAAGCTTTTTGCCTTTATGCGGACAGGGAGCGTTTTAAACCATACGAGAAACATCACAGCACTGCGGCAGATGCCGGGCGCTTGGCTGCCTTGCTGGGGGTAACTAATCTGTTGCTGTACCACACGGAAGATAAAACCCTTGCCACTAGGCGAGAGTGCTATACCCGCGAGGCGGCTCAGTTTTTTCACGGTAATATCTTGGTGCCGGATGATTTAGAGCGCATCTGCTTATAATGGAGGCAACAAAAACGGTCGGGAATCTCACTGCTCCCGACCGTTTTGTACTTACACCTACTCTATGAAAAGTCAGCCGGCTCTCACCCCGGCTTCGTATAATAGTACGGTGATTCTTTCAGAATTCTTTCAAAAATGGCAAACTTTTTTTAATTTTTTTTGTCAATTACCTCTTTCGAATAAAACTCTTCTTCCGATATGATTTCAAAATCAATGCTTTGAGTGTCGATGTCAAAATCTTCGCCAAAATTAATTTTTTCTCGCTTTTTTAATTGTGTACCGAAGATGCGGGCAAATACGGGGCCATTGATGAAATCTGCCAGCTCTTGCATGTCGTAGCAATTGTGTTGTTGAATAATGGTAAGAGTTTGTTCTATCAATTGCGCCCCGCGTTGCGCTTGTGGAGCCGCTTCTTCCCAGCAGAGCGGCCACTCTTTGTCTGCGGTTGTTAATTGCTCTGCGTACATGTGAGCATGAGCATAAAATCGCTGCAGGCGTGTGGCATCTGCGCTTAAGGCGGCGTCTGCAAATTCATACAGCAAAAATTGCAATACCTGTTCTCTTTTTGAACCGCAGAAGCGTGCCGGAAGTTTTGCATCTTCTCCGTTTGCAATGAGCTGTTTGTTTTGCAACTCATTTACAGAAGGTGTGATGATATCTGCGCAGCCCAATGAGGGGTAAATGCTCAGTATTTGTTCAGCCTTTGTTGTGATGGGGGTGCGCCACCAAGTGGGGGTAATGGTAATCTCGCAACAAAGGTGCAGGTGGTGTTCTGCTATACGGTTGCCATTCGGGCTATAGTGTAATGTGGGGTGCTTGAAATAGGTGTAGTAACGAGTTTTTACCGAATATGTGGTATCTTTGGCGTGTAGTACCGGTGCAGAGGTTGCTGCTTTAAGTTGTCCGTTTTCCGTGTATACTTTTATTACCCACTCTGCCGGTTGTATTAAATTGAAAGCATTTTGTTGAAGCTCACCACTCAACAATGTTCCTTTGGGGCTTTTGCTCAAATCCCACCTGTGCTCGAAGCTGACATCATTATTCCCATCGTGACGAGACAACTTGATAGCCGTATTTTCACAAAAAGGCGGCATTTCCGCCAAGTCTGTTTCAAATGCCGGCCGATAAGCCAAGGCAACGAGACCGACTGCGCCCAGCGCCAGAATGCAAAGAGTTCTGATATGCCATTTCTTCATGCGTTGATTCTACCTTATGTTGCGGGGCGAATCAAGCACTCCTTTTTGATATATGACAAAGTGTACAGTAGCTGAATTGCAAGACCAAATGCGACAGTAAGTGATTTTTCTTCTATTTAGACTGCAAATTTGATAAAATGGAGCTTTTCTGCACGTGCCATGAGGCGTGCAGATTTTCCTTCAAAGATGCGGCGAGGATAACGGTTCAT
>JAZNGY010000136.1:0-11091 GCA_045576695.1 Akkermansia sp. | reverse complement strand
TATATCCCCAAAGATTACAAGCCCGGCAAGAAAACCACGGCAGGTACTGCCGCCAAGCCTCGCGTACACGTTGTTGCCAAGGGCGAAACCATCTCCGGTATTGCCAAGAAGTACGGTATTCCTTACACGCAAGTGCTTAAGGCTAACAACCTGAGCTTGTCCGATGCCGCTAAGATTCGTCCCGGTAAACGCTTGACGATTCCTGCCGCTGCGGCCAAGAACAAAAAGAAGAAGTAAGTCGGTGCCGGTTTCTGCACTTTTATCAGATTTATGAAACGCTCTCCTATCTGTTTCGTTATCAGCGCAGTGTTCTGTGTTGGCATGGTTTCATGCAACAGCAGTGCACCCAAAGTTGATGTAGGGTGGGTAGGGGAACATGTTTCAGCGCCGCAGAATGATACGGTAATCAATGAAAGTAGTCAGAACTTACCGCAGTTGGCAACTCAACCCGCTGCTTCTCAAACGGGCTTTGCATCGGTACGGCAGTGGCCGTTAATATCACAGATGCAACAGCAGCCCTTTTACCAACAGATGTTGCCCGAGTCTGCGCCCGGCGCACCCCCGGCGGCACAACCTGTCAGTCAACCGCAGACCGCCACCACCTATGTGGTGAAAAGCGGTGATACTCTCTGTGCTATTGCCGCACGGTATGGTGTGAGCACTGCTGCGATCATTTCTGCCAATGGTATGGGTAATGACCCCAACCGTTTGGCGGTAGGGCAGGTGCTGCGTATACCCGCCGGCAATGTGCCTGTAGCCAATACAACGCCTGCTTATCCCGTAACGGCACCTCAAACCACTGTGCCTTCTACCTCTTCATACAGAATGTATACAGTGGCTCAGGGGGATACGTTGTCGGGCATTGCGCGGCGTCATGGCGTAACTGTAACTGCCATTATGACGCTTAATGGCATGAGCCTTAATCAGGCGAATAGTCTTCGGATCGGTCAAAATATTAAATTGCCTCTTAAATGATGAAAAAGAACTTTTTAATTGGCGTATCGGCAGTATTAGCCACTGTAATGGTGTCGTGTGACCCCTACATCGGGGAATACAAAGGTGTTAATGTGCATGATTCTCAAAATCCCTTGTTGTCACCCTCCTTGTATGCCCCGACCGGGGGGGAGAATCCGCTGTTGATGACGGGTAAAGATCAACCCGGCTATGTTAACCCGTACCCCGCAGGCACTTATGAGAACTTTGTTGCCCAGCCGGAGTACCCCAATACGATTAAAAACTTCAGCAACCCGGCTCTGTTGTCTCAGGCAACTCCGTACAATGCAAAAATCATTGTATGTTTGCCCCAGCAGCGTGCGCGTATGTATGTGAATGGCGCCGTGGCTTATGACTGGCCCATTTCTACCGGTACGGATGGCCACGAAACCCCCACCGGCACTTTCCGCATTTTGCAGAAAGAGAAAGACCACAAGTCAAGCCGTTACGGTAGGTTTGTGAAGGATGGTAAGACGATTAATTCTAACGCTGATACCGCTAAGGGTATACCCGAAGGCGCCACCTTCCGCCCCGCAGGCATGCCCAACTGGAACCGCCTTACCTGGGATGGCGTAGGCATACACGGTGGCAAAGTAGTACCCGGCAAACGCCTCTCTCACGGCTGTATCCGCACCCCGTATGAGGTGGCAGCAGATTTGTATAAATACACGGAGTTAGGTATGCCCGTATACATCAGCGCCGGTGTAGAGGACTACAACCGCGGCGGTGCCGTGCGCCGCAGCGATGTGCAGTACCGCCCCGGTGGCGACAATACGGATATGCCGCAAGCCCCGGTACAGGGCCCCTCTGCAACCCCCACCGCGCAGCCGAATCGCTATCCCAACCACGGGTATATGAATGGGTACCCCACAGGCTATCCCGCCGGCTACCCCAACGGTTATTCTAACGGCTACCCCAACGGTTATTCTAACGGCTACCCGGCAGTACAGCCTGTGTACCAATACCGCTGATTCCGCAACAGATTATCCCCACCATTTTGGCAGAAGCGTTGCAGTAATCATTTACCACGCGCTTCTGCCTTTTTATATACCATGACACCACGTACACTTCGCGCCGCTAATTTCGGGTTTTATATAGGCTGTGTAATATTTATCATCTTTGCCTGTGTTTACACCCTCCTTAGCAAAGAACTCAGCATCACATTAACTTGCGCGGTTGTTTTTGCTGCGCTTGCAGCCACAGGGTGGGGCGGCTATTACATTACCCTGCGCTACGTTATTGATGCCGATAAGGTTTCGTGCTTGTCACCGTTTCGCTCATCTCATATTCGCTGGGCAGAAACCACGGAGATTTCTTTTGAGGAATCTGACAGCGGCGGGGTGGCTACATACAAAATTACCATTAAAGCGCAAGGCCGTACCATTGTGCTCAGCAGTGAGGTTTTGCTGCCCGATGCCGTGCAGGATTTAGCTAATGAACTACGCGAAGCAGGCTTGCTCAAAATGGAAGAATTGAATCAAAATGGCTAAATGTTACCATTTTTTGAAAAAAAGTCTTTTCAAATCAAAACTTTTTGATATAATCCGCGCGCTGACACGCAAAAAGGGCTAAAAAAATGCCCCGAATGCGGAACCCAGTAGCACAAATTATATGACTGATTACACTACACGAGTGCTGGAGCAAGTTCGCGCTAAAAATGCCGCAGAACCTGAGTTCCTGCAAGCTGTGCAAGAGGTGATCTCCACCATCACCCCTGTGCTTTCCGCTAACAAAAAGTACGAAGACAACTGCATCCTTGAGCGTATTACGGAGCCTGAGCGTACCATCATTTTCCGTGTGCCGTGGATGGATGATAATGGAAAGATTCACGTTAACCGTGGTTATCGTGTACAGTTTAACAGCGCCATCGGGCCTTACAAGGGCGGTATTCGTTTCCATCCGTCCGTAAACTTGGGCATCCTCAAGTTCCTCGGCTTCGAGCAGGTGTTTAAAAACTCCCTCACCACACTCGCCATGGGCGGTGGTAAAGGTGGTGCAGATTTTGACCCCAAAGGCAAGAGCCGTGCAGAGGTAATGCGCTTCTGCCAGAGCTTCATGACCGAGCTCTCCCGCCACATCGGCGCAGATACCGACGTGCCCGCCGGTGATATCGGTGTAGGTGGTCGCGAAATCGGCTTCATGTATGGCCAGTACAAGCGCCTGCGCAATGAGTTTACCGGCGTGCTTACCGGTAAGGCCCTCAACTGGGGCGGCTCTCTCATTCGCCCCGAGGCTACGGGCTACGGCTGCGTATACTTTGCTCAAAACATGCTTGCCACCAAGAATGATGACCTGCAAGGCAAGGTGTGCGTTGTGTCCGGCTCCGGTAACGTGGCTCAGTTCCTGGTGCAGAAACTCAACCAGCTCGGCGCCAAGGTTGTCACCATGTCCGACTCCAACGGCTACGTGTTCGACCCCGAGGGTATTACCGAGGAAAAACTCGCTTGGATCATGGAGCTCAAGAACGAGCGCCGTGGCCGTATCAAAGAGTATGCAGACGCATTCCCCGGCGTGCAGTACTTTGCCGGTCAGCGCCCTTGGAGCGTACCCTGCGATTGTGCCTTCCCCTGCGCCACGCAGAACGAAATCAACGGCGAGGAAGCAGCCACCCTCATCAAGAACGGCTGTATGCTCGTTGCTGAAGGTGCCAACATGCCCACCGACCTCGATGGCATCAACGCCTACCTCGAAGCCAAGATCCTTTACGGCCCCGCCAAGGCTGCCAATGCCGGTGGCGTTGCTACCTCCGGCCTCGAGATGTCTCAGAACAGCATGCGCCTTAAGTGGACCGCTGAAGAGGTGGACGCCAAGCTCCACACCATCATGAGCGACATCCACGAGAACGCCTTCAACCATGCTCGCGAGTACTCCCCCGACTCCACGGGTGATTACACCAACTACGTAGCCGGTGCCAACATCGCCGGTTTCGTGAAGGTGGCCGACGCCATGATTGACCAAGGCCTCGTGTAAACGGTGCGCATTCTGCCCCATTTTCGCCCCCATACCGCTTCCTTGGTATGGGGGCTTGTTCTTTTATTTAGGCTCGCTTAACGAAATTTATTTTCATTAAGCGCCGGACCAAAAGCGGGGCCATTAGCTGAAACGTGCATGAAACGTCACTTTTATTAAGAAAACTGATAAAAAATGCAAATAAATTTCGGATTCGGCTTGCCTAATTGTTACATGTGTGGTACAGTCGCGCCCACACCTCACACCCACTCTATCATTACCTCTCACAATGATTCGGTTTTTAACAGTTCTCATGCTCGCGGTGATGCTGATAGCCCAGCCGGGTTGCCAGCAGCAGCACCAGTTGCAGCAGAATGCCTCTACCCCGGAGTACCGGTACAAGGCAGGCTATACCGCGTACATGCGCGGTAACAAGGCTGTGGCGCCCTCCAAGGCCCCCAAGCCTATCAAAAAACTCATTGCAGCAGGCAATAAGATTGTACATTGTCCCTATCGCCGTGGTGGTGGCCACGGCAAACATGTAGATACTGCGTATGATTGCTCCGGTTCCGTCGGTTTCGTATTGCGAGAGGCCGGCATGATGGGGCGCGTGCAGTACCGCACCAGTCGACAATTCTTAAGCTGGGGCCACCCCGGCTATGGTAAATGGCTTACCGTATACACCAAGCGCGGTCACGTGTTCTTGGTAGTAGCCGGTTTGCGCTTCGACACCTACGGCACGGGCAACGGTGTAGGCCCGCGTTGGTACACCAAATCCCGCAAGTGCGCCGGTTTCTACGTGCGCCACGTGCCCGGCTATTGATTTTTCCCCTCATATAACCCGTATCCTTAAAGATGAACGAACAGAACGAACGTAACCACGGCCCCCAGCGTATAGATGATATCATGCTCGCTTGGGGGCTGGATAACCACGACCTTGTAGACGTATCTCTTGAGCAGCTTACCCACAAGCAAGTGCAAAAAGCACGCGCCGGGCGCCAGCTTACCCTCAAAATGATGCAAAAGGTGGCCCGCGCCCTCAACGTAGCCATCTGGAATCGCCTGCAAGAAGAGCAGCGCGAGCTGTACTACGAGTACATTCACCGCGACCTCTTCACCTACGCTAAAGGGTACTCTGCCGACTGGGCAGACCCCAACGCCCCCTTGGTGCCCCGCGACTGATAGCGCAGCATGCCGCTGAGTGTCACAGAGATTGTCGCACGCCTCAAGTCTGCCGTAGAATACGGCGTGGGCGAGCAGTGCGTAGTGGGCGAAATCGGCTCCTGCAAAATGGCAGGCAGCGGCCATACCTATTTTACGTTGAAAGACGCATCTGCCCAGTTGCAGTGCGTCTTTTACCGTTACCAAGCCATGTATTGCCGCGTGCAGCTGCGCGAGGGTATGCAGGTTGAAATCACCGGCAAACCCACCGTGTGGGAGGGTCGCGGCAGCTTGCAGTTTGTTGTCAGCTCTGTCAAAGAAGCCGGCGTAGGCTCCCTGCAACAGCAGTTCGAGGCGCTCAAACGCAAGCTCGAGGCAGAGGGCCTCTTTGCCCCCGCTCGCAAAAAAACACTGCCCGCCTTCCCCAAAAGCGTGGGGCTTATCACCTCTGCCACCGGTGCCGTCATTCAAGACATGCGCCACCGCTTGGAGGAGCGCGCCCCGTGGATGCTGGCTTACCTTTACCCCGTGCAAGTTCAGGGCAGGGGGGCAGAGCTGGGCATTGCCCGCGCCATCGAGCAATGGAACCACCCCACGCAGTACGGCCTCCCGCAAGTGGACTACCTCATTATTGCCCGCGGCGGTGGCTCGTTAGAAGACCTCTGGTGCTTCAATGAAGAGGTGCTCGCCCGCGCCATCGCTGCCAGCAACCTGCCCGTGGTGTCTGCCGTGGGCCATGAAACAGACTTTACCATTGCAGACTTTGTGGCAGACCTGCGAGCCCCCACCCCCACCGCCGCCATTGAGCTTACCACGCCCGACGCTGCCGAGCTCTACGCCTATTTGCAGCAGCAAGAGTCCGCGCTCAAACGTGCCTGCACCCGGGCGCTCGAGCATGCTCGCCTCCGCCTCCGCCTGGCAGAGCAAGGCCCCCTGCGCCACCCGCTCAATACCCTTGCCCCCTTTGCCCAACGGCTGGATGTTTTTGAGGAAGAACTGCACCGTGCGTGCCGAGAGCACCATGCCGCTGCCTCCTCCCGCTTGCAGGTGATGGCCGCGCGTGTATCGCCTCGCGCGCTTTATACGCGCTTGCTGGCCGCTCACCACGCCTTAGATGCCGCCCAAGCTCGCATCTCTTCCGCCGCCGCCCGCAAAATTGAATCCGCTCGCGCCGCCCTCCAACTCCAAGAGGCCGGCTTGCGCGCCGTCAGCCCCCAAAACGCCCTGGACCGCGGCTTTGCCCTCGTCCGCATGCCCAATGGTTTGCTCGCCCGCAACGCTGCCGACCTCCCCCCCGGCACCCCACTGCACATCACCCTCTCCTCCGGCGAGGTTGAGGCTGAGGTGAAGTAAGGGAGAGCCGCTTTATTTTTTTACTTTTTCACCCTCCACCCCCTTGACAAAATCTGTACTGTCTGTATAATGAGTTCAGATAACCTCCCCCGCTTAGGGTTGGAATCTGTTGATTCCTTCAACTGCGCACATGGGGAGGGTTTTTATTTTGTATGGAATACCTAAAGCCTCATCTTTCAATTCAACAGCAAGTCGCCCTACTCATGCAGCGCGGCCTTGTGGGGGATGCATCTCTTCTTGCTAGCCGATTACAAAATGTTGGCTATTATCGTTTTAGTGCTTACTTGCATCCGTTTCGGGAAAGAAATCAGAATGGGCAGATAGGTGAAAACTTTGTTCCTGATACAACCCTGAGTAAGGTTTGGAATCTGTACCTATTTGACCGTAAACTCCGTTTCATGATGATGGATGCTATCGAACGCATCGAAGTAGCGCTGAGGAGCCGAATTGCTTACCACCACACTGTAAATCAATCGCCATTCGCATATGCATGTCAATCATATTTCCCTATGTGGAAAGGATATATGCAAAGTTTGGAGCGGGTGAGGATTCAACGCAATAGACAAGGACACATTGTGTCGACCGGTAAGGATTCCGTAGACCATTTTTTCAATACTTACGGTGATAAACACGATTACTTACCGCTTTGGATTGCTGTCGGAGAAATGGACTTTGGCATGATTGTATACTTCTACTCACATTCCTCCAAAAACTTTAGAAAAGCAATTGCACGTGAATGGAATATTGATACTGGCTCTCTGTCCTCATGGCTGACCTCCCTGCGTGTATTGAGAAACGACTGCGCCCACCATGCTCGTATATGGAATAAGACTTTTCTGACTGTACCGCGTATGAACAACACCCCGGCTTTGCCGTGGAATTACATCTATTCCCGCAAAGCCTGTAAATGGGTTAAGCCTATTACCAGCTTGGCTGGGGAGCCGTCGATGCTTCAGGCGAGAGCCAACATTGCCCCGCTCCTGATCATCTGCCATTATTTGCTCAAACAAGTAGCACCCTCCTCTCAATGGCACTGCCGAATGCAGCAATTCCTGAATGAATCTCAACAGCGCGGAATCCCCCTCTATAAAATGGGGCTGCCGAAGCATTGGGAAACCCACCCATTGTGGAAGTAATACGCAACTACCTTTTTTTATGAAGTTTCAAGACTTGTGTAATTATTACCGTGAATGCTTAAAAAAAGATGAGCTGAGTGTTGTACTACAAAATCGACACGTTTTTTCATTTCATGGAAACGGTGGCATTGATGTAGAAATACCTTTTACCGATGAGTTAGAACACTATGTTTTGCAATACGGTGATGACTTAAACGTGGGGTATCCGTGTTACATAAATGACAAAGGAGAGTACGTTCCTATATTTGTTTTTTCTGCTTGTGTTACAGAACGAAAACTGACGATTAATTTGCATTCGGCTTCGCTAAATGTAAAAAAATTGGAAGATGAAAATCTACTAATAGAAGATGCTGATTATAGTGATGTTACTTATGGTGAAGATTTCGGATTATCATTCAATAAACTCGAGCAACACCTTAATGGCGTATTGAAGCCTGTTCCTTGGATTAATTCTCTGGAATCCTCCTCCAAATCGGGATGCATACTAGACAAAGGTATATTATTTGCTGATGCTGGATTTTCAAATTATACGAAAGGATTAGCTGCTGAACTGGAGCAGTTATCAATGGGCCCATCTTTAAAATCATCTGGAACATCTTTGGAAAAACTAATCTTTATCAATGATGTGTCTAATGATATTCTCCCAAGCCTCAATCATATTTATCAAGTTTCTTCTTTAAATAAAGAGCAACTGAACGCCATTGAGAATTGTTTTTCGCACAAAATAAGCATTATTACGGGACCTCCTGGTACGGGAAAATCTCAGGTAATAACCAATTTTATTGTCAATGCTGTACTGAACGGAAAAAGTGTCCTTGTTGTAAGCAAGAACAACAAAGCAATAGATATAGTCGAGCAGAGGGTAAATTCCTTAACTCAAACGCCTTCTTTACTTCGTCTTGGTAATAACCATTATGCTGAGAGGTTGACTGAATTTATAGCCAGTATACTGGCTAATAAAAACAAGAAAAATATTGCCACAGAAATCGAAATCTCAAAACAACAATTTGAAAACACCTATTCACAACATGACGAAATATTAAAAAAGATAAGGGAACTAATTGACCAACGAAATAAGGTTGATTCTTTGGAATGTAAAGTTGCTTTTTTTCGACAAACAAATCCAATCCTATTTAGGAAAATAAGAAAATACAATACAGAGACTTTAAGGTTAGAACTCGAACTGCACAAAGAATATATCGGAGAATTGTGTAATGTTAATTGGGATAAGATATGGAATAAACTAGTTTGGTTTTTTTGTAAAAAGAGAATCTGCGAAAAACACAATCAACATCTAGCAAGATTGTGGAATTTTTGCATCATGATTGGGATTAGAATCGATTCGAGAAAATCAAGATTTAAAAGAGAATATGCTTTTTATTATAAAGGTATTGTTGATGCAATTGAAAAAAGAGTGGATTTGATTGATGAAATTAAGCAATATTATTCAGCTTTGCTTCAATTGCGAAAGCTCGGTTCTCTGGAAAATCTGTATGAACAAGAAAAGAAGCTTAACCATAGTCTGATAAAACACGCTAATACCTATTGGGCTCTCTTTATCAGAAAAAAGACAACCATCCCCCGTCTCTCAGAACGTGCAAGTATATCTAATCTGCTAGCAAAAATCAGACAGTCTTTGGATGATGGGAAAATTAATCCATTTAACGCTACAGATTTAGATAAAATCAGATGTTATATCCCTTGTTGGGCTGTAACATCGTTATCCGCAAGAAATCGCATACCTTTGCAGGCCAATTTTTTTGATTATGTTGTGTTCGATGAGTCTAGTCAATGTGATATAGCTTCAGCTATCCCTCTGCTGTATAGAGCAAGAAATGCTGTAATTGTTGGAGACCCGAATCAACTTAGGCATGTTTCAAACTTATCCGTTTCTGAAAATGATGAGCTTAGAAAACAGTTTGGAGTCGGAGAAGAACAACTTCGTTTTTCATACATTAGCAATTCATTGTATGACTTGGCCATCCCGTCTGTAACAGCACCTCATTTGTTGCTTAATCATTATCGTTCTCATCCAGATATTATACAATTTTCAAATCATCACTTTTACGATGACCGCTTGCGCTGCGCAACTAATCCGGCCTATTTGGAAAACTATATGCCTCAAGATGCTGGTATCGTATGGAAACATGTTGTTGGAATTACTGAGAGATCTTCCGATGGTAGTGCGTTTAATAAGTCAGAAGCATGTAGCGTCGTTCGAGAATTGGAGACTATAATTTGCAAGGAGTGTTTTCAAGGCTCAATAGGTGTTGTTACACCATTTAGAAAACAGGCAAATTATATCAGGAACTTAGTTCATAAGAACCAAAATATCTGGGTTAACATGCCGGAGAAAGGTTTATTAATAGATACTGCTCACAAATTTCAGGGCGATGAAAAAGATATCATTATCATGTCGCCTGTCCTCTCACACGGTACTTTACCCCAAACACGAGCTTTTCTTCGCAAGCAAGAAAATATTTTCAATGTAGCAATCACAAGAGCTCGAAGCAAGTTAATCGTAGTTGGCGACATGCATTATTGTTCAAATTGTAAGGACGTTCCTCTCCTTAGCAATTTGGCTTACTATGTCCAAGATATAAAACATAACCCGCTCTTAATATATCCGGTTATTTCCAATGGTGAATTCGCGTCTTTGATAGAAAAGCGTTTCCTTGAGGCTCTGTATAACGCGGGCATTAAGAATGTTCATCCTCAATATATAGTGTATAGATACTCACTAGACTTTGCAATTGTTATTGATGAGCATAGAAAGTTGAATATTGAGATTGACGGCAAAAAATACCATAGCTATTGGACTGACAACGATATTTCTGCTGACCGAATTCGTAATGACATATTAACTGCGAATGGCTGGACCGTAATGCGTTTCTGGGTATACGAAGTATTAGATAATATAGAACAGTGCATCCACAAAGTTCAGGATTGGCTTAGCTATAATTCAGACTAAAAAATACCTTTGTGCTTTTTCTTAATTAGTTTTATATCTAACGGTTAAGAGTATTAATCGAATGTGGTCGAATTTTAGTATAAAAAATCAAATTCCACAATGATAGGACTTGACCCGATTTTTGGATAGCGTTTGCAAGAGCGAAGAGGCGGGGGATGGGGGTAGTTTACCGCTTGTGGTATGCATGGCGGGTGTGGCCCGCCGTCGCTGCTGCACAGCTATGGCGTGGCAGCCTCCCTTTTTTATTTCGCGTAGCTCAATAAAAAAGTTGGCTTGGCAAACCATGCTGGGTTGCCAAGAGCCGGGGGGAGTTTACCGCTTGTGGTATGCATGGCGGGTGGGGCCCGCCGGCGCAGAGAACGGCGTGGCGGCGATTGGTGGGGGGGGGGGGGGGGGGGGGTAGTTTACCGCTTGTGGTATGCATGGCGGGTGTGGCCCGCCGTCGCTGCTGCACAGCTATGGCGTGGCAGCCTCCCTTTTTTATTTCGCGTAGCTCAATAAAAAAGTTGGCTTGGCAAACCATGCTGG
>JAZNGY010000135.1:0-5446 GCA_045576695.1 Akkermansia sp. | reverse complement strand
TCAGCAGCGCAGCTGCTTCGGGCTCCGAGATTCCTTTCTACCGCTACCACGGGTTCCGCTGCTGACGCAGCTACACCACGTGGCTACTGGTCCGTCGCCCCGCTATCACGGGGCTCTTGAATTCGGTTCGCTTCGCTCCCGTCTTCGCCCTGCGGGCTACGCCGAGGCAGGCGCCATCTGCCCGATAAATTAGAATTTATCGGGCTGCCACATCTACAAACTGTAAACGCGTGGGCATCATGAGAAACATGAACACTAAATCGGAGTTTGTCGAGCAGATGGCGAGCGTAAGCGAGCGGAATTTTTGAGCCCCGCGCATGCGGGGCGGCATATGGTAGCCCCGGGTACAGCCGCGTCAGCGGCGGAACCCGGGGTAAGATGAAAAATATATTGGAACCCCGGCGAGGGGTGACATAATGCGTGGCGTTAATATTTACGTTGATTTTGTAATGATACAATGCATGAAAAATAAAAGCCTTACGCCATTAAGTCGCCCTTTATGCCACCCCGCCATTCGGCGGGGTTCGAATAACGTTTGTTCCGGACCCAGGGTTCCGCCGCTAACGCGGCTTTCTTGTCTCGGCGTAGGGCGAAAGCCCGAAGACGGAACCCTGGGCTATCATATACCGCCTCGCCATACGGCGAGGCTCAAAAATTCGGTTCGCTTCGCTCACATCAAACACCCCGATAAATTACAATTTATCGGGCTGCCACATCTATCAACTTTAATCTTTAACAGCGCTAATTAAATTGAGCCTTTTTTGCAGATTTTTTTAATTGTGTGATAGAATTCTGCATTTTACTACTCTTTATTAGCGTAGCAACACACCGGCGTATTCAATCGGCAGGTGCCGGTAATATAACTTAAACTTTACAGGGATAGAAAGTCATTATCAATGAAAAGATTAAACAAATTATCCGATGAAGAATTGGCTGCATATATCGAAGGCATCCTTTCTACTGAGATTTTAGAAAAAAGTAGGGATGATATGGATGTGGATATGTTTGAGTTGTTGCATGTTGCCATGCGTGCCGGCGCCTGTATGCCGCTACCGCAAACTTCCCCTTTTTCATGGGGTATTACTGCAGCCTCGTACAAAGTCCCTTCTGATTCGCCCCTGCTTCTCGCCGGTTTTGTCGGCCTTGAGCATGATGATGAGCAAAACGAGTTTATGTAACGCCATCTTCATCCTGTACACACACGATACTTCCGCGTTTGCGGAATTGCCGATTCTTGCATCCTCAAAAAACGCATTCGCCGGTTAACTGTCGCGGTGCCCCGTTTCGTGCTGTAAGGCCGTGTAATCGCGGAAGTACGCAGGTGGTAGCCGGGAAAGGATAATGCCTTATGGTGGGCTTTCAGTTGATGAATATTTATATAAGAGCTTGTAAATTCAATAACTTTGTAAATTGTAAATGGTAAATTGTCAATCTGAAGAAAGTGTCATAATCCTAATGCGTTTGCCCTGATCAAGCGTCTTTACTGCTTGACTCCCGGCTTATGAATACGTAAAATGAACCGTGGAACTGAGTTTTTCTTCCTTTGAAAGTAAAATCTTCACATATAACCATGAAACTTCATCTCCCTATTACGTTACTGACTGCCCTACTCGGAGCATTTGCCGCTCAAGCTGTCGAAATTCCTGATGACTATGAACAGATTGACCTCCGGACCACCAATAATTTGGATGATTATACATCCAATACGGCAGAGGATAAATATGCTTTCATTCTCCGGACGGATTTAGACTTTACTCCGACCACCAATACAACTTGGACATCTTCCACCCCCTTGGTAGATGGCGGCAACTTGCTGTTTACCTCGGCAGATGGTTTTGATCTTCGAGCCCTGAGTTTCAGTAATGGTTCAAATAGCGTATTTTATCAGCCCACAACACTAACGTTTGATACACTGAGCAACCTGACCATCAAAGGCCAAGGCGATAAACCTGCTGTGGATTTGGGGGAATTCGGCACGCTTTATATACGTAATGTTAACGATGGGGTGGATAACCCGAATGTTGCGGATGTGTTGTTTTCCGGCAACTCTATGAAACCGGATGCTAATAGAGGTTATTATGGTTCAATCTCAGCGTGGGGATATGATACTGTCATCGATATATCTTATAATGGAGATGTTGTCTTTAGCGGGAATATTACCTACCAAGATGGAGCTATCTCAATGCTAGGAGGAGTGCTCAACATCAACCATAATGCTGATGTAACCTTCAGTGCGAATACTTCTAGAGATGAAGGTGGTGGTGCGATATATTCATATGGAAGCCTGAGCATCTGTAACAATGGAGATGTAAGCATCAGTGGTAATTCCGCCACCGCCACCGCCTACTTATCCAGAGGAGGCGGGATATATTCATATGAAAGCCTGAGCATCTGTAACAATGGAGATGTAAGCATCAGTGGTAATTCCGCCACCTCCTCCTATCCCTCTTACGGAGGCGGGATATATTCATATGGAAGCCTGAGCATCTGTAACAATGGAGATGTAATCATCAGTGGTAATTCCGCCACCACCTCCACCACCACCTCCTCCGACTACACCACCTTCTCCAGAGGAGGCGCGATATATGGAAGCCTGAGCATCTGTAACAATGTAGATGTAATCATCAGTGGTAATTCCGCCACCACCTCCACCACCACCTCCTCCGACTACACCACCTCCTCCAGTGGAGGCGCGATATATGGAAGCCTGAGCATCTGTAACAATAGAGAAGTAATCATCAGTGGTAATTCCGCCACCACCTCCTACACCACCACCACCTCCTCCGACTACACCACCTCCTCCAGTGGAGGCGCGATATATGGAAGCCTGAGCATCTGTAACAATAGAGAAGTAATCATCAGTGGTAATTCCGCCACCACCACCTCCTCCTACACCACCTCCTCCTGCGGAGGCGCGATATATTCGGAGGGGAGCGTGAGCATCTGTAACAATGGAGATGTAGGCATCAGTGGTAATTTCGTATCTGCTAGCGACACCTCCAAGGGAGGCGCGATATATTCAAAGGGTAGCCTGAGCATCGTCGGCAACGACAGTGTTACGTTCAGCAAAAACTATGAAAGGCTCGGAGATACCTATCGTTTACGCAGCATATACATGATGCCTGACAGCAGCGCATACAATTTAGTTCTTGCAGCAAAAACCGGCGGGCATATTACGTTCTATGATTCTGTATACATGGGAAGTTATTCCTCCGGCGAGACCGTAAGCTTTAACGCAGATTATGAGGATGCGGATGGTGTTACACAGAAAGCCGGGGGTGATATTATCTTCAGTGGCAAATATGCAGCAGAGCACCTGGCGGAGATAAAGGGGGCAGCCGCAACAACAAGTGAAATCACGAATTCCCGGACCAGCGAAATCAATAACCTTATTACCCTGTATGGCGGTAGTCTGCAAGTGGTGGATGGTGCCAAATTGAATGGCCGAGGGCTGACGGTAGCTGCCGATAGTGGAGCTAAGTTGGTATTGAGGGATGGCGAGCTGAACCATGCCGGGTACGATATCACTATCAGCTCCGGCAGCACACTGAGCGCCGTGGGTGAAAATACCATCAGCGCCTCTACCCTTGCCATTTTGGGTGGTGGCAAGATGCATTTGTCGCTGGATATGGCCCGGGTAGATAGCGCAGCCGTGCTGACCACAACGGGCAACCTGAGCATGGCCGACATTTCTCTGGATTTGAGCGGCACGGAGTATTTGGTTGCAGGTGATTACAAGCTCTTGACCCGCACGGAGGGGGTGGATTATGACATCTCCGGCTGGAGGCTCAATGGAGCCACTGCCGACCAATTGCGCTGGGAGGACGGTACGCTGTACTACACCGGTGGGCATGACTGGAACCATGGCGTGACGGATGATGACGACATCAGCGATTTGGGCGAAATCCTCGGCAACCTCATTATCAACGGCGGTGATATCACGCTTGATGATGTGGTCAATGCCATTCAGGATGCCGTGGATGCCGGGTTCGGGCATGGGCAGGGGCATATCGTTATCAACCGCGGTGGTATTCACATCTCCGGCGCCGGTGATTTGGACGGTCATATCATTTTCAACGGAGACCTCAAGGATATCCGCAAGCTCTTTATTGAAAAAGACATCACCAACATTAAAATTGAGCTTGGCGGTAACAGCGAAGCTGAGAATATTGTAGATGTAGGTAGCGAGTACACCATCGAAATCGATGAGCTTTCCGGCGATGGTAGCATGAACAAAACCGGTGAAGGTGAAATGGTCATTCATAGCAAAGGAAACAAAGTGGGTGGCACGCTGGATGTTCAGGAAGGCAAGCTCACATTCACGGTAGGAGAAGATTCCGCCGCCGGCGAAACCAAAAATGACACCGAGGTTCATGAACTTGTCATCGGTAACAAAGAAGGCAAAGAAGCCAAGGTAAAAGTGGACAAAGATGCTAAGGTGAAAGGCGACAAGCTGCATGTAGATGGCAAAAACGCAGTGGTAACCAACGAAGGCAGCCTGGAGTTTACCGAAGAAGTAAAGGTGAAAGGTGGCCATTTGGACAACAATGGCAGCATCAGCAAAGTGACACTTGAAGGCGGCAAGGTATCCGGCTCCGGTTCTTTTGCGGGGTTGGAAATGCTCGGCGGTGAGCTTGTTGTAGGTAACTCCCCCGGTCTGCAAACGTACACGGATGCACTTGACCTCACGGAAGGTACGGTTACTTTCTCTCTTGCCGATGCCGGCACTGCCGCCACGGCAGACACCCATGGCTGGGGCTCTGCCGCATACTCCACCATTGACATGAGCGGTAACGCCCTGACAATAGGTGGCAAGGTAAGCTTTGTGCTGGAGATTGGCGGCGCCGCTCTGGAGTCGCTTGTCGCTGCGGATTCTGCCGCCATCTCCTTCAACCTGAGCCTGATTCAGAATATAGATTCGGAATCTTTGACTCTTAGCGATGCTGCACTTTCTGAGCTTTTGGCCAACACCTCCATCATCATCACAGCCGATGCAGAGGGGTTAACGGATAGCACCCTCGTCCTTGCCGGGTTGGATATTACATCCATGTTGAGCAACGCTGTGTATAGTTATGAGGGCAACACCCTCGTATTCAGTGGCACGGTAACCAATGACGGCTCGCTGAGCATCCCCGAGCCCACCACGGCAACGCTGAGCTTGCTGGCACTGGCTGCACTGGCCGCACGCCGCCGCCGCAAGTAATAGGCAGTACCAAGTCAAACAACAAAGAGGCAGCTACCTGCAAGGGTGGCCGCCTCTTTACTATCGCTCGGTTAAACATTTCGGTTGGTAAATCGGAGTTTATCGAGCAGATGGCTCGCGTTAGCGAGCGGAATTTTGAGCCCCGGCGAGGGGCGGCATACAATAGCCCGGCGGTGGCGCCCCGGAGGGGCAGAACCCCGGGAAAAGATAAAAACAAAATTGGAACCCCGGCGAGGGGTGACA
>JAZNGY010000134.1:0-6299 GCA_045576695.1 Akkermansia sp. | reverse complement strand
AGTTTTCAACGATTTGTAGGTATTGGCTATGCAGATGACGTACCGGATGCGCGTACCATATGGAAGTTCCGAGAACGATTGGGAGAGAAAGGAACAAAACAGCTGTTTGAACTTTTCTTTGCTGAGATGAAGAATCGCGGTTTAAAGTGTAGTCAGGGAAAACTGGTGGATGCCACTTTCCAAGAAGCACCAGGGCAAAGGAATACCCCGGAAGAAAATAAAATCATCAAAGAAACCGGCAAGGCTCCGGAATCATGGAGTGAAAAGAAAAAGGCTCACAAGGATATAGACACAACCTGGACCAAGAAAAGAGACGAGCGGCACTATGGATACAAAGCTCACGTAATGAGTGATGAAGAAACTAAAATCATTGAGAATTATGAAACGACAACGTCCAGCACACATGACAGCAATGTGTGTGCAGAGTTAATTTCGGAGGATACTGCCGAACAAATGACGGAGCTGCTGGCAGATTCGGGATATTTCGGCGAAAGCATCAGCCAAAAAGTAAGAGAAAAAGGCGTAAAACCACGCATTATTCAGCGTCGCGTTAGGGGACAGAAGAAATTGACAAAATGGCAAGAAAAGAGGAATAAAGCAATAGCGAAACGCAGATGTGGCATAGAACATATATTCGGAGCAATCAAACACTTTGGAGGCGATATAGTACGCAGTATAGGGCTTGCACGTTGCAAAATAAGACACGGACTTGTGTTTCTGCTTTATAATGTGAAGCGATTCTGTTTTTTGAGTAGAACGGGACAACTGTGCCCAGATGGCACCGAATAAAGGGAAAATAGAGCGAAAATGACCCAATTTCATCCATAATTTATCGAATAAAGCGAAAAAATTGTTGAATTGAGCTCAAAATAATGTTACGTTGCCCTCGGACAAACGAAAACAACCACTAATTAGAAGTTCCCATAAAAATTGTACACGCCAGATGTACACAAGTGAGGGGGCTTAAATTGGCTTCATAAGTGTCGAAAGAATGGCGCCAGCTTATAGCTTAGTCAAACAAAAATTATCATTAATTAGAAGTTCCTGTGTTATGAAATGCAATTATGTGATAAAATCTTTGTTCTTTTCTATGGCAATTTTTCTCTGTGTATCTTGCGAAGAGGCATTGACGGAAAAAAATGTTAATAAGGAAGATATCAGAATGTATCAGAACCCTCCTTTGAAGTTGCATGCTGCTGTTCTGTTAGGAGATGCAGTGCAGTTGAAACATTTGTTGACTGAATTGAGAGATAAGGTTAATGAGACAAATGAGAAAGGTTGGACACCTCTTCACATAGCGTCCTCATTGGGAAATACAGAATGCGTAAAGCTGTTGTTGAATACCCAGGGAATAGATGTTAATAAAATTGACAATACAGGTTATTCACCTCTGTTTGGTGCAGTTTTCGGAGGGCATATAGAAAGTGTGAAATTGTTACTGAACGCTCCCGGAATAGAAGTAAATAAAACTGATAATGACGGATGGTCTCCTCTGTTCTTCGCTGTTACTGAAAATCCAGAATGTGTAGAGGTGTTATTATCAGCCCCCAATATAAATGTCAATTTGAGGGATAAGGAAGGATGGACGCCTCTTTTTAATGCGGTGTTAGAAGGCAATAATCAATGTGTGCAGTCTCTATTGACCATAACTGGTATAGATGTCAATATTGCGGATAATGATGGCTACACCCCTCTGCATGTAGCGGCAGAAATGGGAAATGTTGAATGCGTTAAGCTGTTGTTAAAACATCCGAATATTGAAATCAACAGAAGAAGTCAAGACGGTCATACAGCATATGGATTGGCTGTGGAAAAGGGATATAGCGAATGCGCGCGTCTAATCTCCGAAGCCAAAAGTAAAGAATAGGATTGAGTGTTGCGTATTTGTCCGCACATGGTGGAATATAACTGTAAGCAAATTTGTGGTGTCATTCAAGTTTTAAACCTGAATATGGGGGAGACGAAAGCTCCCCCATATTCAATTAATCTTCAAATTGAAGCATGATAAGTATGAAATTATGTTTTATAATTTCCGTGTTTGGATCTCTCCTTTATCTTCGATGGTCGATTCTACTTCAACGTCCACTTTGATATCTTCTTGGATTATTACAGAATTGCATCCCCAGTTGGGTTCTTTTTCAATATCGTTTTGCATATCGTCATATATGTCACTTCCAATCTCCTTTATCTGCTCCCTTGCATATTGTTTTGCTGTTTCCTGCATCATCTCATAAGAAGCTTTTTTCATTTCTTCTTCATAATGTTGTTTTTGTTGGATTTTCTTATTTTTTCGTTTCACTACTTTTCGATTATGTGGAGTTAGGGGTTTGTTTGGATTTATTCTCTGGCTTCGATTTATTCTGGATGTCATATTTTTCGAGCCTTCATACGACTCAGTAAACTGCTTTTTAATTTTTCCTTTATCTCGCTCAGGTAAAAGAGCCTCGCCGACACCAGCTCCGGCTACATCTCCCCAATTAATATCATCTACCCACGGAGATTCTTTTCCGTTTACTTGATTTAATATAACTTGTTCTCCATATTCTTTACCTGCTTCTATAGCACCGTTTTTTACAGCTTTTTTAATAGTTTGTTTTGTAACAGTCTTTGCCACATGTTTTACTACCGCTTTTGCAACTGCAACTACAGCAACTCTTACGATAACAGCAAGAATGGGCCATAAATCACCTCTGTAGTCGAAACGATTAATTGTTGCATTATTGAGGTATATATAGAAATCCGAATTATTGCTCTTCCTATCTCGAGTTGTCCATCTACCGTTTAGCGGATTGTAGAATCGATAATTATAATACACCATACCTAACTCGGCATCATAAAACTCGCTACTCCACTGAATTGGGTGAGATGAATTACCTGAAGAGGTTACTGCTCCAAACGGGGAGTAAGTATATGTTGTATCAATATAACCTGAATTTCCGAACAATTCGCAAATGTTTTTCGAGATATCAATACCGTAGGTAAACCACGTACCATCCTTTTGGACAGCCAGCGGACGAGAAGCGACAGACTGAGTGGGATCCCAAGTGCATAGCCAGAGACAAGGATGGTGACTGCGGGTGAGGTCAACGCAGGAAATTTGCAGGTAGCCTCGATAGAGGTATCGCTGGTGTAGAGTGACTTCTCCATTGACAGTTACTTTCTTGTATGCGCGTCGTCCTATGGAATCATAGGCGCATTCCACGATAGTGTTGCTCTCACTTTTCGTGAATCTTACGGGACGGTTTTCTGCGTTATAGACGGCGTTCCAGATTCCGGTTGAGGTTTTGACGAGTGTTTGGTTTCCATCGGCATCGAACTGCGGAACGAAAGTCTCAGCACCGGTTTCGGAGATGCTGGCGTATTGGTTAAGCTCATTAGTATCGTACACCGCAGCATTGTTATCTTCCAGAGAAGTCTGGCGATTGCCAATATTGTCAAATGTATACTCATAGTCCTTGCCGTTGACCTGAGCCTCTACCAGCTCGGAGCGGGAGTTGTGAGCGAAGGTGTCGTTCACGACGCTGCCCTGTCGGGCGGTGTTGCGGGCGGTGGGGCGACCGAGGTTGTCATAGGTGTAGGTACGCTGCGCTACAAGGGTGGAGCCTCGATGGTAGGCCATGCCGGTGAGCAGGTCACGAGTGGACTCATAGGTCTGCGTGAGCGTCATGCCGTTGGGCTTGGTGAGCTTGTGCAGGAGGTTGCTGCTTTGCAAGTACTCATAGCCGAAGAGCTTCATCTCTCCACCATGCAGGAATCCAGCGGAGGCTATGCGTCCATCCGTGCCGTAAGCGGTGCTGACTGTTTGCTGAGCGCTGCCGTTCTTGGCGTAGGTGTAGCCTGTAGAACGCCCGTACGTATCTCGCATTTCTGTGATGAGGTGTGTATCACCATCTACCACAAGGCAATCCGTCTCTCGTTCGCCGTAGCTATTGTAGCCAAAGGTACGAGTTCCTGCATCATCCACTACCTGCGTCATCTGCCCCAAGTGATTGTAAGTAAAACTACGGCCGCCAGTGGTCGCAGTACTGCCAACTACGGTGTGGGTAGTACCGAGATGGAGACCTCGGGCATGCTCGTAGGAATGCGTTTTCACGTTGCCTCGGGCATCTGTCTCGGTATCGGGACGGTTGTAGGCGTCGTATGTCTTCACCACAGCAGTGCCGTCTGCGTAGGTCTTGGAAAGCTCCAACCCTGTAGCAGGGTGAAATGCCCAAGTGGTTTCATCGTAGTCACTACGCTCGCTTGGATCCGTACTGATTACCTCGCCATCGACGCGGAAAGTACGCAGGGAAATCAAGTTGTCCATGTCATCGTAACCAAAGCAGGTGGGCTGTAGTGCTGTCCCCCACTCGGCAGTCTTACGACCGCGAAGGTCGTACTTGTAGCAGGACGTGTTGCCTAGGGCATCCGTTACAACAGAGGGCTTGTCATGAACAATGTCGTAAGCTGTTGTCGTAATTGCACCAGCTGCATCCGTCACACTGATGGGGCGACCAGCAAAATCCATTGTGGTAGTCGTAGCGTTACCTCGACCGTCAACCTGTACCAGCGTCATTCCAGAGGCTGTGTAGTTTCGGTTTGCTGTGGTTACAATGCCTGCGTGGTCTTTTTGCGAGATGGTAAAACCGTCCACACTAATTGACTGGGCAGTAATCTCTGATGTAAGGATGTTGTTAAAGCTGGTTACCTTAGTTGGAGCGGTGTATTCGGACCAACTTTCACTACTGTTGCCTCGTGCATCCGTACTGATGCTCTTGTTTACCAGAGTGGTGGAAAGCTGTGAGATAAGCTGCTTTTGTGTGGAGTTCAAGGGCTCACCAGCTGCATTATAGTGAATCAGCGTGGTGACACTGAACACACCTTCCTCGGTGGATTCTATACTGTAGACCATTTCTACCACAGGAGAATTGTCTTTGTTGGGAAAATCAGTCAGTGCAAGCGTCTGCTTACTGATGTTGTCGAAGATATCGTACTCATAGAGCGTTACTGCTGCTTTTGCGGTATTCCATCCGGTGTCCTGATACTGCTTCACCATCTGTCCTTTTGCATTGTATTCACTACGAGTGTAGATAAAGCCGTTAATCGTATTAGGTTGAGCCTGAACGATTATTTGACCAAAGCCGTTGGTGATTGTCTGTGAAACGATAACGCCGGCAGAATTATAAACGGTCTCGCGCAAATTAGAACCGTTAAGATCGTAGCTGTATACAAGTTCTCGTTGCCCTGTACCATATACTCGCGCGGTGGAACCGTCAATATTGCTTGTAGTAACGAACGTTGCCCCGGCGGGGGTGGTCACCGTAGAGGTAAGCTCATCTTCGCTATAATGAGTGGTGGTAACTCGACCGAGGATATCCGTCTGGCTAATAACACGACCGAGCGCATCGTAAGCGGTGGATTCTGTGGTTACCATATCACCAATACTTGTCATTGTGCCAATGGTGCGTCCGGCAGCATCCAGATTATACACGGTAACCGTTGCCGGAGTTGTTTCCGTTGCACTGCGCTCGGTCCCAATCAAACGTTTGGCTGCATCGTAATTGTACAGAATAGTTATACCATCTTCATCTGTTTCCGATGCGATACCACAGCACATCCAGGTCTTGCTGCTGTTGCGACCGTTGCCACGGGTGCAAGTAAGCTCTCGCATGAGGTGGTCGTAGGTGTAAGATTCGGAAGAAAGCAGTACCCATTCTCCGTCTGAGGTCAGTACATGCTCCTCCTGTCGCAACACGGTACCATTGGCTGCGATAAACTCCACATAGCGGCGAGACTGTCCATTGACAGCAACTCCCTCAGCGCGAGTTTCGGCTATGTGTTTGACTACAGCACCATGAAGTTCAGTAGCTTCGTAACTGTGCCATGTCTGTACCCCATTCTCGGACTGTGAGAACTTGATACGACCTCGTGCATAGGGAAGCGTGGCAGAAGTACCGAAGCGTTCCTCGATGCTTACCATAGAAAGAGAAGAACCGGGAGCCGTGCGAGTTGTTGTTACTCGATGTACATCTGCAGTATCCACATAAGCATAAGACGTGGTTGCCAGTACAGTCTCATTCCCGGCTTCGTTCACAAGTACAGTCTTTACCGTCGCCGGACGATTCTCGTTATAACGACCACTCGTATAGGTCGTGCGAGTACCCTTTTCTACAAAGCCGGCAACGACGGTTGTGGAAACATTGAGGACTTCGCGACCCTCTGCGTCATACTCGTATCGGGTATGGCTACCATTGGGGTGAAGTACTCGAATAACACGCCCATAATCATTGCGCCCGGCGATTTCGCCGTATATGTACTGA
>JAZNGY010000133.1:0-4892 GCA_045576695.1 Akkermansia sp. | reverse complement strand
ATCGGTTATGTGGCCGATATTCCCCTGAGCCTGTTTCTCATGCCGCTGAGCTTCCCTTTCAAAGAGTGGATAGAGCCTAACATGGACTACACTCGCGTTTATAACCCCGAACGTCCTAATTTGATGTATGAATAATGGATTTTGTCTCGACTAAGTAATCCTAGTTTTTTGCGCTCCGGGGCAATCCGGCACTTTGCCAGAAGCTCGCGGCATCTTTGCGGCGGGCGGGTACCATGTAGCGGGAACGCAGCAGCGAGGTATCTCGGTGGCCCATTTCCAGCTGCAGCTCCGGGAGATTCCGGAACTTGGCGGCATGGTACGTGGCGAAGGTGTGGCGGCAAACATCCGGCACCCAGTGGCGGAACCCGGCGGCACGGCGTAAGGCCTGCCACTTGCGCTTCCAGTTGCGGGGGATGTGGCGGTCGCGCTTGCGGATGCCCCTCACGCCACGCAGGGGAACCGCACGCCCGCCGCCCGTCTTGCTTGCGCGGGGGCGTATGATGACATGACCCTCCTCCCAGTTGATATCCCCGTCTTGGAGACGGCTCACCTCGGTGGGGCGGATGCCGCCATAGAGCATCAGGCTCAGCGAGAAGCGCATATCCCGGAACTCCGGGCGGCTGGCAGTGGCTTTCAGGCGTTCCACATCCTCCGGCGTCAGCGGCTCGATGGGCTTTTCCTGCACGGCGGGCACCTCGATACGCGTCACCGGGTTACTATCTGCCCATTCCTGACGGATGCCATAGCTGAACACGCTGCTGAGAATCACGCGGCCCTTGCGGTAGCTGCTGGGGCTGGCACCGAAGGCGGCGGCAAGAATCCGCTTGCAATCCGCCGTACTCATGGAGCGCAGCGGCATATCCGCCGCGCCTTCTACGCGCAGGATGCGGCGCACAAAGTGGCGGAGGTCGCGGCGCGTGGTCGGGCGCAGGTCCTTGCGGGCCTCCACGCTTGCCCATGCGGCCACGCTCAGGGACACGGTATGCTCAGCAGCCTTCACGGCTGCCACGCCTGCCTGAATCACCCGGCGGAGCAGAGTCACCAGCTCGGGGCGGTTTGCTCCCGTGGCCAATTCTCCCAGGGTCTCGATAGCTTCCAAGGTCAGACGGGCAGCATCATTCTCAGATACTCCGGTACCGGCTAAAAGACTTTTTGCGATACGATTTTGCTTCATGATGAAAAATTGTGGGGTCATCTTTCCGAATGCTGATGTCAAACAAAAAAATGGAAATTATTAATTTTTTTCTACTTGAATAGCTTTTTGATATCAAAATCCAGATCCAAAGCAACTTTTCATTCAGCTTGATTTTCTATATAATATTGATACAAACTAGATAAGGAAGGAATCAGCATTCGGAAAGATGTATGCTGATGTCTGTGAGAGTTTTGACTCAATCGATGTGAAATATCAACCTAAAGTAAACTATGAAACCTCATTTCCGTTTTCGCCGTTTTTTCATTTCCTGTTTGAACCTTGTGGTATGCTACACTCTGTCCGAGGCTGAGGCTTGGGCTGAGACTCAAAACCTTAGCTGTGAAGCCACCTCGCTCACTTGGGATACACAGTCTCCCGTTTTTGCGGATGCTGATGGAAAAGCTGCAAGTTTTGCCGCCGGGGATAATGTGAGCTTCCTTGGGGAAACCAAGGTGACGCTGGGGGAGGATATCTCTGCTGGGTGTATCAACATCACCACCGGGGCGAATGTAAGCATCAACCGTGCGGATTATGAGCTATCTGCGGAGCGTATAACGCTTTCTGGTACGCTTGAAGACGGGGATTCTCTCTCCATCGGTGAAGGTGCGGCTTTGGTTGTGGCTGCACCCTCCGCCGTGCTGAAATCCGACCTCATTCTGGCCGATGCCGGCACCCTTGCCGTGGGAGCCGCCGCGAATCTCTCCGGCTCTTCTCTCACCTTGCAGGGCGGTACGGATTTTTCCCTGAGCGGTTCCGCTCTCACCTCGGCGGATGGCCGCGTGTATAATATTTTCACCGGCGTGGGGGCTCTACTGGGGGGGGATGGATCCGCGTTGTCGCTCTCCGAAACCGACAACGCCATCTCCCTTTATTTCGATGCTACCCGCCCCGGCTCCGGATTCTGGGCAAATTCTACCCTCCAACTGACAGCGGATGGTGCGCTCAATGAGGTCGGGCTCGCGGAAGCGGTTAAGGATGGGGTGGAGTATACAAGTAGGCAATACGGTAGTTTTGCTCACAGTTACTATAAGAGCGTGGTCTTCAGAGGAATATCGCACTACTCAGAAGGCGGCGCGATTTATGGGCTCGGCTACATCACACTGAGCAACAACGGCAGCGTGACCTTCAGTGGGAACTTGGTAGATGCTAGTGGTTTTGCCAACGAAGGCAGTGGCGGCGCGATTTATGGGGCGAGGTCCTGCACGATAACTCTGAGCGACAACGGCAGCGTGGTGTTTGAGGGGAATACGGGCTTTACTAATACCTACTACGACTCCAATGGTGGTGCGATTTGTGTGGTGGAAAACTGTACGATAACGCTGAGCAACAACGGCAGCGTGGAGTTTGAGAGGAACTCGGCCGCCGACAGAGGCGGCGCCATTTATGCGTCTTATTCGTTCGCTGGGGATCCTGCCGGTACGATAACGCTGAGCAACAACGGCAGCGTGGTATTTGAGAGGAATACGGCCGGCATCAACGGCGGCGCCATTTCCGGGGGTGGTGACATCACACTGAGCAATAACGGTAGTGTGTTTTTTGAAGGGAACTCAGCAGGCCACGATGGCGGCGCGATTTATGGGGCTACCGCGATAACTTTGAGCAACAACGGCAGCGTGGTGTTTGAGAGAAACTCGGTCGCTGACAGTGGCGGCGCGATTTATGGGTATGGGGATACCCCGATAACATTGAGCAACAACGATAGCGTGAGCTTCATCGGGAACTCGGTTTCCGGCAGTTCCGCTGCTTATGGCGGTGCCATTGCTTGGGGTGGTGACATCACGCTGAACAACAACGACAGCGTGAGCTTCAGCGGGAACTCGGTTTCCGGCAGTTCCGCTGCTTATGGCGGTGCCATTGCTGATAACATTATTGCACTGAGCAACAACGGACGTGTGAGCTTCATCGGGAACTCGGCTATTTCAAATCATAACTTCTCTGCCTGTGGCGGCGCGATTTATGCGACTTATGAGCTGAGTATAAGAAATAATGATACCGTTCTTTTTGAGAAAAATGCTGAAGTTGAGGATGGTACCTATCGCCTACGCAGCATCTATGCCACAGGTAGAGGAGTTGAGATATCGCTCTCTGCCGCAGCGGAGAAGAGTATAGAGTTCCGTGACTCGGTGTATGTTGATTCACTTTCTACAGTAAAGCTTAATAAAGATTATAAGGATGTGGATGGCACGGTACACAAGCAGGAGGGTGATATCGTCTTTACCGGTGGCTACACGGAAAAAAACCTCAATGAACTGCTGTCCGCTAACAAGGAAAATCGTAAGGCCACAAAGAAGGAAATTACCAATTCCCGCACGAGTGAAATGCATGGAGAGGTTACCTTGTATGGCGGTCGCCTCAGGGTGGAGGAAAAGGCCGTGCTGAAGACTACAGCCGGTCTGACCGTTGCTGAGGATAGCAATGCCACCGTGAAGGTCGATAATGCAGAGTTGGATGCCTATGAGAGCGATATCACCATCGGTGCGACCGGTAAGTTGGAGCTGAGCAACGGCGCTATTGTACGGGCGAACAGCATCATCATAGATGAAAATGCCTCGCTGGCATTGAGCAGCAGCGAAATGCAGGCCTACACAACATTTGTTCTGCGGAACGAGGCGGTTCCGGCAGCTTTCTCCTCTTACCATACCGATAACGCCGTGGTGATAGACGGTAATCTGACCTTGAACGGTGGCTCTACGCTACTGTTGGACAATGCTCATATCTGCATGACGGATTCTTCCGTCCTGACTTTCAATGCAAGCGATGACAAGAAGATAAACCTTGTTTTGACCCTGGGGGCGGTATACGAGTCGGATGTTCCCATCGTGCTTTTCTCGGAGGTCAACAGCATTAGCTTCATCTACAATGACTGCGAGTTGACGGCGGGGGAAGGTGTCAATGTGGGCGACTTCTTCACCGGTGAGTGGATAAATGAAAAGACGACCTTTACCTACGACGCCGAGACGGGAACAATTTTTGCGATGAATGTAAACTCGCTTTCCGTCCCTGAGCCGACTACGGCGACGTTGAGTCTGTTGGCTCTGGCCGCTCTGGCTGTCCGCCGCCGCAGATGGTGAGTAGAATTCGCACAGGGATATCCGCTGTGTGTGGGTGACAGAAAACTACGCAACACGAAGGTGCATAGTATTCTGTCACCCATTCGGTTCTCTGTTTTGTTTCTTGCCTCAGCCTACTGTATTTCGTCCGGTGTCCCGGGCTGTGGGGAGGGGCTTTCTTTGTTCGCGGCAAGATTTTATTGCTTTTCTGTTGCATGTCATTTCTATTTGAGGTAGACAGTCCCCCATGTTCATAATTGCATCAACGTACTTCCCAAGGAACATCTTGCAGCCCGGTTTTTGCGCCATCGGCAACAAAATTGCAGGAAACGCTCAATAAACAGACTCGCCACAAACGTCTATATAGTAGAAAATCGGCACTTTCTGCAATTTTTTGTTGCGGATTCGGTGCCACGAAGTATTATGATATATAAAGGCGATAGCGAATAATGAAAACAATTTTCCACAAAATCCTTGCCACCACAGCCCTGTGCCTTGCGGCCGTGGGGGTGAGCTCGTGCATACAAACGTCCGACCTCGATGCAGCTGATACAGCGCCCCCGCTTTCTGCGGTTTCCGCCGTCAAGCTGCCACCTCTGGCTCAAAAGGCATTAGACAAGACTTTATCCGGAGGATTAGTTCCTAAT
>JAZNGY010000132.1:0-4551 GCA_045576695.1 Akkermansia sp. | reverse complement strand
GACTCGCTACGCTCGCTGTCATTTTGGGGCAGAAAAATGGTGGATTTGCCTTGTTTTTTAGTCAATTATCCGCTAGAATTTCGGTGACCGCAATTTTGAGGCATCCACTTTTCGGTGACTGTTTTTTTTGAGGCAATACGCGCTTTTGTTATCACTTTTCATGAAATCTATGTCAAATTAACAACTTGTTGATATCCACGCGTTTCTATAGGATAATATGCGTACTATGAATACGTATACTTGAGGAGTCATTAAGGCACACATTACTCTCTTCCGGAATTTACTGTGATACACCGGCATTAATATTCGCAGTTAGCTCTGTTCAAAATATATCTTACGATAACTTCTGATATGAACGAGAGTAGGCCGTGTCGTAAGTTTGAGTTTTCCGAAATAGCACAAATTGCTATTTTGAAAAATATCCCCCCAAAAAACACCAAAATATATCAAACACATGAAAAAGATATTACTTGCATGCATGAGCCTCGGCGTTTTGAGCAGCTGTTCCGACGTTATGACCACGGGTATGTTGTATACCAATGTAACCGTACCTTCAGGTGTAACCTCGGCACCGGGTAACAAGGTTGGTAAATCCTCCTGCGTATCCATTTTCGGATTGGTAGCAACCGGAGATGCATCCGTAAAAGCAGCTAAAAATAACGGAAAAATAACGGCAGTGTCATCTGTAGATACTCATAAACAAGTTCTTTTAATGGGGCTTGTCGCGCGCACCACAACAATTGTAACGGGCAACTAAATCTATACATGAACAAAAAGACATTGGCTGCGGTTACGCTTGCCTCGATGACGTTAAGCAATTGCGTCGTTACCAGTGGTAGTTATGATGAAATATGCGCGCCTGTGCGCGTAGGCGTTCCCGGACACAAACATATAACCTACTCTGTAAATATAAATCAGGAGCACAGCAATAAAACTATGCAGAGGAGCCAGGCTATCCTCCAAGATCATTTTATCATGAGTATAAAAGATGAATTGCTGAGCAGCAATATGTTTGCATCTGCAACATATACATCAACTCCCCAACAGTCAAGAGACCATTATCATTTTGACATATATATACACAGCCCGGGCAAAGGAAAAGCCGAACTACTTGGTTTTGTTCATGGTTTAAGCCTGTTTATGTTACCGGTATGGTATACCCAAAATATAGATGTAAAGATAACAGCGTATGGGAAAACGTTCATGACAGAACAATATGCGCGCACCTATCATTGGGCACCCTTATTATTTGCAGCGCCTTTTGCAAATGGAGAAACGCTTGCCCAAAATATATCCAAACGATCAGTTTCATTCTTCCTGACGGAAATAGAAAAACGTAATTTACACAAATAATATAACATACCCCCCCAAAAAAACTAAATGAAAATAGGCACATACATATCGTTGTTGGCAATACCCTTCATGGTAAGCTCTTGTGCAACCATTGTTAATGGTACAACACAAGAGGTAACCGTCAAGAGCAATGTTCAAGGAGCCCGCGTCTATGTTAACGGCATAGATAAAGGCACCACCCCAAATGGCATTACACTTGAACGCAGCGAGGATTACACGCTCGAGGTAAGGGCTCCGGGATTCATCACGCATCAAGAAAAGCTTGAAAGTTCAATAAGCGGGTGGCTCGCGGGAAATCTTATAATCGGTGGTATTATCGGTATAGCGATTGACCTTTGTACCGGCTCCTGCTGGTCATTCGATGATGTTAACGTAAACCTCATTCCTCAAAATGGGGCTGGTTCAAGAACAATTTCTCAGGAGGGTAATTCCGCAAAAACATATGATAGCACCGTAATCAAAGCCCGCAAGAACCCCGAAGGTGAAGGTAGCGGAGCAAGGTCCAGCAAGCCGATGGATGGTTTCTTTGATACCGTGCTTGGTGATAACTGATTTACCATTCTTATCATACGCGCCCATGCAGAGCATGGGCGCTCTTTCTTTGTTGCCGCATAACAATACAGCACAAACAAGCGTTAAGGACAAGGCATAAAGGAGGAGATATGCATTTAGCGGAAGGTACACAGAAGAACATCTGAAAGAAATTAAAAAAGGCACAGCTGGCACAGCAACAGAGATTCACACCGCAGCTTCCGTCACAAGCTGCGGTGTTTTTATGCATATGTAAGCCCATTCAGTCATGCGGTTTGCGGAACATAGCAAAAAGCTCAGATGAAATCACGGAAAATATAAAGTTACGCTTTACATTTTCCGACTTATTATATATAATATGCTTATGAAGAAAAAATACATAGAAAGACAGATAAGTGACTATGTAAATAAGGTAGCGGGGATGTACCCGGTAGTCACTATCTGCGGGCCACGTCAATCCGGCAAGACAACGCTGGCAAGGCACTTATTCCCGACCTATGACTATGTAAGCATGGAAGACCCCGGGCGACGCCTGCAATTTGAAAATGATCCCCGGGGATTTCTTGCGTTGCACCCTGCACCGTGTATTATAGATGAGGTACAAAATACGCCGAGCTTGCTCAGTTATCTGCAAGGCATAGTGGATGAGCAAAACACACCCGGCATGTACATATTGACGGGAAGCCGCCAGATGGAATTGCAGGAGAGCATTACGCAGAGTCTTGCCGGACGCTCTGCCATGGTAGATTTGCTGCCGTTATCATGCGCAGAACTAACGGCAGCCGACATACGGCACACCAGGGATGAGGCTCTGTATTACGGAGGCTTACCCCGCTTGTATACAGAGGGAATCCCCCCGGAGATTGCGTACTCAAACTACATGCGTACCTATGTAGAGCGAGATGTTAGGCAGCTGATTAACATCAAAAATCTTTCAGCATTTGAAACATTCATCCGCCTGCTTGCCGCCAGGGTAGGACAAATCATCAATTATTCCTCCCTTGCAAGCGATGTGGGAGTCAGTGCCCCTACAATCAAAGAATGGGTATCTATGCTGGAGGCATCTTACCTTATCTTTACCGTACATCCCTACTATAACAACTTTGGCAAACGGCTCACCAAATCCCCCAAAATTTTCTTTACAGAAACGGGATTAGTAACCGCGCTGCTCGATATTAACTCACCGTCTCAGGTTGCCAGAGATCCACTTATTGGCAGTATTTATGAAAACCTTATCGTATCAGAGTTTCTCAAAACACGCCTGAATGCCGGATTGCGTCCTAATTTATACTTCTATCGAGATGCCCACGGCTTTGAAATCGACCTGATACTCGATATCAAACGGCGCCCCCTGCCGATAGAAATCAAATCTGCCATGACATACACACCTGCACTTACCAAAAACTTGCAGCAATTTTATCAAAACGCCGCCACGCAAGCGTTAACTCCGGCTCTGGTATATAGCGGTGAGAATTTAGGAGTTTTTCATGGCGTGAAGGTAATCAATATAAACTCTGTACCGGAGGTAGCATTAAGTGAAATATAAACAACACCGGAAAATCTAAAGCGCAACTTTAGATTTTCCGACTCTTTTATTTTCTACGAATTGCGAATACAGTTCAATCTTCTTATACAATTTTCGTGCTCTTTACCCCGTGTATATAACAAGAGCGAGATGATATGAGAAACAAAACACAACAGTTCGCCCCAAATATCGAAAAAGTAAGAGGTAGGAGGCATTTAGCTGTGACATTCAAAGAGAAAAGCGAAGTTTAAGCTTGACGTAGGCAGAGAATGAATGTAGACTTGACGCGCAATAGAAACACCATACCATGCCGACACATTCCCACACAATTTCCGTACTGGTAGAGAACAAGTTTGGCGTACTTTCTCGCGTAGCGGGGTTATTCTCCGGGCGCGGTTACAACATCCATTCTCTTAACGTGGCACCGTGCGAAGACCCGCGTTTCTCTCGCATGACCATTGACGTGAACGAGGGAAGCGAGAAACTCGACCAGGTAATCAAGCAGCTCAGCAAGCTTGTAAACGTGGTTGAGGTAATCGACTTCCGCGATGAACCGACGGTATACCGTGAAGTTGTGCTGATGCGAGTGCGCTTCGGCGAGAAGAAGCAGGAGATTCTGGAGCTTTGCAACATTTTCGGCGCCCGTATTCTGGATGCCACGCGCGAGCTGCTCACCATCGAAATCTGCGGTGGCGTGTTCCGCCTGAACCGATTCCTGAACCTGATGCAGGATTACGATGTGACGATGCTCACCCGCTCCGGCAAGATTGCCGTGGTAAAACCCAAGGCATAACAGCATTACTTTTATCCTTTTTTCAAGCGAGCCTCGGGTTCTCATGCCTTGGGGCTCAATATTTTTATCGCCTCTATCTCTACCAAAGAAAAAACGCAACTCAAGAGGTAAAGATTTGGCTATGTTTAACTTTTCGGTTGATAAATCGGAGTTTAGCGAGCAGATGGCTCGCGTAAGCGAGGCGAATTTACGAGCCCCGTGATAGCGGGGCGACAAGAATCTTAGCCGGAGCGTGAAGAGAGCCCGCGACAGCGGGCGAACGAAACCTCCGGTTCAGATAGATAAAAAATAGGAGCCCCGTTGAAAACGGCGGCGACAGAAAAGCGTGGCTTTATGATTTACGACCATC
>JAZNGY010000131.1:0-2147 GCA_045576695.1 Akkermansia sp. | reverse complement strand
GCTGCGGAACTGGTGCTTGGCTTCATTGAGGCGTACCGCGATATCACCCACATTCATTCCCTGCTCATGCAGGTCAAAGATGAGTCGAACCACATCGGCCTCGCCGGGAACAATCTGGAGCCCCTGCTTGGTGAGCTGATAGCCATAGGGCGGGCGTCCACCTACCCAGCGTCCTCGCGCACGCGTGGCGCGTATTTTATCTCGGAGTCGGGCGCGAATGATAGCAGCTTCGTAGTCGGCTACCACCGCCATCATGTTCATGGAGAGTTTACCCTCGGGCGTGTCGCTCTGGAGGCATTGGGTGGCGCTCTCGAATATCACACCGTTCTCGGCAAACTCTTTCATGAGGATGGAGAAGTCTGCCAAGTCACGGCTGAGACGGTCGAGCTTGTAGACCACGATGCAGTCTACGGCTCCGGCTTTCACCAGTCGGCGCAGCGCGGTCAGCTGCTCGCGTTCGACCGTGGTACCGCTGACGGCTGCATCCACATAGGTTCCGGTGTATACCCAGCCATCATCCTTGTGGCGTTCAATGAACTTCATGCAGACATCTGCCTGAGCATCCAGAGAGTTGAACTCTTGGTCGAGCCCCTTGGCGATGGACTTGCGCGTGTATATTACGCAGCGGCGTATCTGTGGTGCTTGTGCTCTCATATCACTTCTTGGCGTTAGCGGTTTTGCGGGGAGTGGGTGCGAGGTTGAAGAATGAATTGCCGCTCTTGGGGTAACCGCAAATCTTCCATGCAATGGCGGTCAGGTTATCGTATCGGACTCCCTCGTAGGCGAATGAACTTGCCCCCAGGATAGTCACCTCGTGGGTCTTACCCTTGTAGACCCGGCGCAGTACCGTGCCACGTTCCAAGTCCTCCAGCTTCGGCGGTTGAGCTTCATTGGAAATAGTTTTCACACGCTCCACTTTGTACTTCTGGGGTTGAAGCCGAATGTATGGCTCATCCGCGATAGCCTCAGCTCGCATAAGGGCGCGGTCAGACAATCCACCGTTCAGGATGCACTTGATACGCCACGTCAGCCGCTTGATGAGGAACTGGCTGTTGTTGGTCGTGTACGGCTTGGTGCCGAACAGCAGTACCCACTCCTTTTGGAGATTATTCACGTTGAGCGTTTGCAGCCGCGCGATTCGCGCTTCTGCCTGCTCCTTGCTCATGCTTATGTTGTATCTGGTGGTCATACTTAGCGGATGGTTGTCTGGGTGATGAAATCCACGATGGCTTCGGCTCCCTTGCGGTAGAGCACCACGGCGAGGAGTTCTGCTCCGGCGTATACAGCCCAGTAGCGGGACTTCCTGTATCGGGTGATAGTCAATATGAGTCGGTTTTTACTATTGCGTAAAACATTAGGCGTTAAATACTTATTACTATTCATGCACCTATACTCTAGCATACTGAGCGCACAAGTCCAGAACTTATTTGCTTATCTATAGCATTTATTTTAAGCTCTTTACGACACGGCTGCCAACTGGCCGCTCGAAGCTGATATTCGGGTTCTGCATCGCTCTCCTAATGATGGGAGCCAGAGCCTTGGCCAGTTCCTTGCAAGCCGGAGAAATGGACTTCGGATTGATGGGAATCACGGTTTTCTTCTTCATGGCGGCGGGCGATCTGCTGGCCGGAGTGATGGGTGACACCACCCCGGCCATTGGGAGTATCAACCGATGTTCCTGATGAAGTCCACGAAGTCCGGGGTGTGACGCCCGATGTTTCGCAGAACCGGAACCACAACGCTGTTGCGACCGAACTTCTCGCGCTTGGTGGTAAGTGCCCACTTGCCGTTGAACAGACCATCACGAAGAGAGAACTTCGCAGCGGTGAGAATGTTCTTCCCGGCGCGGGAATAAGCTACACCACGCAGCGTCCAGACCGCCAGACCGTATGGAACTCCGTCAAACTCCAGCGGGTAGGCGTAATCGGCATCCTCGGGGGCTTTGAACAACAGCTGAACGCGCAGCATCGGCGTGAATGCGGGCGGGATGTCGTTCACCCATTCGATGGTGCCACCTGCAGCTTTGACCTCCTCCAGCGTATTGAATACGCGGGGCTTTTCCTCGGAGTCAAAGGGCAGATTTTCCACGAACTGCTTGTGAGCTGAGAGTACGGTCAGCTCCAGTGGCTTGGTGCCATCGGTCAACA